>NZ_LWFH01001289.1:0-10681 GCF_001635725.1 Oleiphilus sp. HI0066 | reverse complement strand
ACGTTATAACAGGTGAGCATAGTCGCCACAGGAGGCTTCGATGTCGCCATCGTTTCAACCATTAAATCCTCGTCCATGGTCGTCCCCATAAACGTCGAGGCGTTCTCGATGCCTAAGGTTTCTGGCGGGCAATCTAAGCCAATGTATAAGCAGAATGCTGAGGTACCGATTTCACGGGACTTGAAGTCTTGAGAGATACCTTCTGGTAACTCATCTGTATCCAGCAAATCGACAAAAGTTACGACCGAACTTGCGTTTGAAATCACTTGTTCGGTTTCGTATACGTCACCATGTTCAGTGTGAATAGCAATGACTTTGGGCTTGTCGCCCGATTTATCGGTAATAATTTGATCAACAGCCGCATTGAACTGAACTTCGCCGCCAGCTTCCAAGAACGATTCAAGCAAGGCATTTGAAAGCGCTTGTGAGCCACCTTTAATGTGCCATGGTTTAAATACGCCATAGGCATAAAGCATCATGGCGAGGTCAACAAAGTTAATGTTTCTTGGCGCTTGACCCAAATAACACCAGTAAGCAGCCAACAGAGTTTTTAATTGCTCGTCAGAAAAATGCTCATCCAAAACAGATTTAGCAGAACGCAAACCATGCTCCGCATAATGCTTACTGTTTTTCATAAGCATGTCTGCGCTATTCATCTTGAGCGCAGCTTTAAAACCCATAAAGCTCTCAAGAACAACACGCTCACAGAGCAACATGAAATCTTTGATACCTTGTTCTTCATTGGGGAAATTTTCGATGAGAACTTCTCGAATGCCTTTCCAACTAGCAGGCAAGGTAATATCGAACTCATCTTTAATCGTCATACGATAGAGGTGGTGCTCTTCAACAAACTCCACTTTGTCCATCACACCTAATTCGTTAAAAATCTTGCGCATGATGAAAGGATTTTTTTCTGTCCCTAAGCCGCTCAATTGATGCAAGGCAACTTCGAATTCAAAATCGCCTCGAACAAAAGAGGTCGCGCAACCGCCAGGAATATTGTGCCGTTCAAGCAGCAAAGTTTTCGCGCCACCTCGCGCCAGAGTTGCCGCAGCTGTCAGCCCGCCGTTCCCTGCTCCAATTACAACCGCATCATATTTTTCTAGGTTCGACATACGTATAGCCCATAATTAACACCTTATAATGCCGATAACTATACAACGTAAAGTTATACTATGTATACAACGTAAAGTTTTTTTTACTGATCAATTCACAAACTAGATCAATCCATTCTGATGTTTATCAGGTAAATCTTTGCATCATCCGCTTTAACACATCGGTTTATGCTTCAAGTTGTTTGGTTGAAACGCGATCTTCGTCTGCAAGATCACTTGCCTTTGGCTCGCGCAGCCGAACAAGGACCTGTTTTACTTTTGTATGTAATAGAGCCGCAACTTGTTGAGGACCCTCACTATTCAGAACGTCACTGGCGCTTTGTCAGCGACAGCATCAATGACATCAATAAATCACTACGAGGATTTGGCGCAAGAGTGTTGTGTTTGCAACGCGAAGTCATTCCGGCGCTGCAAGCTATCCATGAGTCCTTCGGTTCGTTTCAGTTGTGGAGTCATCTAGAGGTTGGTTTAAAAAACACCTATGACAGAGATCTGGCCGTAAACGATTGGTGCATGGCACATAACGTGATTTGGTCTGAGGTCCCGTTATTAGGTATTCAGCGAGGACTTACACATCGACAACATTGGTATGAATCATGGCATGAACAAATCAATCAAGCGCCTGTATGCCTATCACTCTCAAATGTTCATTGGTATGCGTTCTCTGATTTGGACGAATCACTGAAAGTTGATGAGAGAAGCGATAAATGGAACTCACTGCATATCAATTTCCAACATGGTGGAGAATCAAACGCGTGGCATACTTTAAAATCGTTTCTATCTGGACGGGGACAAAACTACGCGTTCAACCTTTCTAGCCCCTTTGAGAGCATGCAGTCTTGTAGTCGGCTTTCGCCTTTTTTAGCGTGGGGCAACATTAGCTCAAAACAGGTATTTCAATACTTAGAGCAGCATAGATCACAGCGGGCATGGGGACGCACTATTAGCGGTGTGCAATCACGTCTGCAATGGCGTGATCATTTCATCCAAAAATTTGAAAGTGAGCACGACATGCAATTTCGCCCCGTCAATAAAGGGTATGAACACTATCCCTACGAGCACGATGCGCATGAAATAAATCGACGGCTCGAAGCATGGAAAACTGGCAATACGGGCTTCCCGATAGTTGACGCGAGTATGCGCGCCTTGATCAACACTGGGTATTTGAATTTTCGCATGCGCGCAATGTTGATTAGCTTTCTATCACATCAACTCAATCTAGATTGGCGTTTAGGCGCTGCCCACCTTGCAAGCGTCTTTCTTGATTTCGAACCCGGCATTCATTACCCCCAAATTCAAATGCAAGCTGGAGTAACGGGGATAAACGCTATTCGCTTATACAACCCTGTCAAACAAGCCATGGAACGAGATCCTGAGGCTCGATTTATCCAAAAGTGGATTCCAGAACTAAAAGGACTTCCAACCATTCTTCAGCAAGATCCAAGTTTAATCACTGACATGGAAGCTTTGATGTACAACTTCTCACTCAGCGCAGACTACGTTGAACCGGTTATCGATCTTGATCAGAGTATGAAAGCCGCTAGGGAAATCTTATGGGCATATCAGAAAACACCTAAAGTGCAAAACGAAGCCGCTCGTATTCTCTCGCGCCATACCATTCCTGATCGAGCACGCATGATTTCAGGCTAAGAATCTAAGTTTTACATACCTTCTCTCGTTTCGCCTCGCTTGAGCAGCGTTTCGAACAGTACTTAACCTGCTCCCAATCACGCTCCCACTTTTTACGCCAAGTGAAAGGCCTTTGACACACAACACAAAGCTTTGAAGGCAACTCAGACTTTTTCATTACGCTCTAACTTATGAAAGAAGCTCTCGGCATCGCTTGCGATTAAATGTCGTTTCGCATCATCCATTTTCTCTAAGGTTCGATACGGCATAGATAAGCGCTGATTACCGCGAAGTTTGTCTTGATTGCGCGCCAAGAAATCCCAGTAGAGATAGTTAAACGGACAGGCGGATTCGCCGTTCTTATCTTTCACTTTATACGCGCATGACTGGCAATAATTAGACATCTTATTGATATAAGCACCGCTCGCCGCATAAGGCTTACTTGCCATAACACCACCGTCAGCAAACAGTATCATGCCATTTACATTAGGCAGCTCTACCCATTCGTATGCATCACCATAAACTAGTAAAAACCATTCCTGCACTTGCTTCGGTTCTATCCCAGTCAGTAATAGAAAATTACCAATCACCATTAAGCGCTGAATATGGTGCGCATAGGCATTCTGTTTGGTCTCATTAATACATTGTGCGAGACAGTTCATCTGCGTGTCGCCAGTCCAAAAGAAGCCCGGCAAATGTCGTTGAGCGTTTAGAAAATTCTGATCAACATACTTGGGCATTTCGTGCCAATACAAACCTCGCACGTATTCACGCCAGCCAAGCACCTGACGAATAAAGCCTTCTACCGCATTTAGAGGAAAATTATATTCGCGATAGGCATGTTCGACTTGAGTAATCACCTCATGGGCGGTCAGCAAACCTGCATTAAGATAAAAGCTGATATGACTATGGAACATCCAAGGCTCGTCTTGTTGCATGGCGTCCTGATAATCACCAAACAAAACTAAACGTTCTTGAATGAAGCCCTTTAAAACTTGAAGCGCTTGCTCACGTGTAACCGCATAATGGAAGTTACTAAGCTCACCAAAATGATCCTCGAACTCCGTACCAACAAGTTCTAACACTTGAGTAGTTATGTCATCTGGTTCAAACATGGTTGGGTTTGGAACCTTCGTTCCTTTAGGAAGCGATTTACGATTTTGTGCATCGTAATTCCATCTCCCTCCTTCCGGTTCACCATCTTGCAAAAGCACAGAAGTTTTCTTACGCAGCTCACGATAGAAATACTCCATCCTGAGCTGTTTTTTCCCATCAGCCCAATGCCTAAATTCATCAAGACTCGCAATAAATCGGTCGTCTTCACGAATCTCAACAGTCGCGTTATAAACGTCAAACGCCGCCTGCCAGCTCTGCATATCCTCGAGCACACGCCATTCACCTGGAAATGTCACAACGACATGCGAAAAGCTTAGCTCTGACATCGCTCGCTCGACTTCCGCTTTAAGGCTACCAGCATTGTCAGGGTCGTCGTAAGACACATAGCGCACGCGATAGCCGTCGTTCTGAAGCTCCTTAGCAAAGTGACGCATGGCAGAGAAAAGGAAGGCAATTTTCTTCTTATGATGTTTCACATAAGACGCCTCTGTACGCACCTCTGCCATCAATATCAGATCATTTTGCTTGTCTATATCGCTCAAACTAGCAAGCGAGCGTGACAGTTGGTCTGCGAGGACTAAACAAAGCTTTCCTGTCTGCGTCGAAAACTCAGGCATTTGATGCGGCCTTTACGACTTCGTATGCATCAAGTGCCGCTTCACGAGACTCTTTAAGATCCACAATTGGATGCGGATAATCAGTACCTAGCCACACGCCTGCCGATTTGAGAATGTCGGTCGGTGCTTCCCACGGTTTATGGATAAACTTCTTCGGCACCTCTGCAAGTTCAGGGCAAAATTTCTTGACGTATTCGCCATCACTATCAAATTTTTCGCCCTGTAATACGGGATTGAAAATTCGAAAGTAAGGTGCTGCGTCGGCGCCTGAACCAGCCACCCACTGCCAACTGGCAACATTGGCTGCAAGATCAGCATCGAGTAAACAGTCTCTAAACCATGCTTCTCCTAAGCGCCAATCACAGCGTAGGTTTTTCACCAAGAATGAGCCAACAACCATGCGAATGCGATTATGCATATAGCCCGTTTGCCATAACTCACGCATACCCGCATCGATAATCGGGATACCCGTGTTACCTGTCTGCCAAGCACGCAATTTTTCAGGAGCGTTTTCCCACGTGAACACATCAAATTTGGCGTTGAAACTATCGCTCGGAATATGCGGAAAGTGATACAAGAGGTAGTAGCTAAACTCACGCCAACCAAGCTCACTTAAATAGGTATCGAGATGTTTATCATCCTCTCGACCTTCGAATGCATGTTTAACGGCATACCAAACCTGATTCGGAGACAGCTCACCGTAGTGCAAAGAAGGGCTAAGCCGCGAGGTCCCAACGACAGACGGAATATTCCTTTGATCGCGATAGGCAAATGCTGCGCTTTCTATGTATTGCGTCAATCGATCTGACGCCCCCTGCTCGCCAGGCTGCCATTCATTTTGCATCTGTTCATACCAAGGAATGCTTGGCAATAAACCCAGCTCATCAATTGTATTTTGTTGAAGTCCCTCGGGAAGAGCGCAATCTGAGAGATCAGGGGCTGCCTTGGGTAAGCGAGGTTGCTTTGATAACAAGCAACCTTTTCGATAATAGGGCGTAAACACCTTGTACGCAGATCCTTGCTTATTTTTAATATCCCATGGCTCCCACAACAGGCTCGCTTGAAAACTTTGAACGTCTATACCAGAGGACTTAAAGTGTGTTTTAAGCTCGGTATCTCTGGCAATCTGCCAAGGCTCATAACAGCGATTCCAAAAGATTGCTCTAACATCAAGTTCCTCGGTGAGCGCACTCAAAGCTTGCTTCGCAGCGCCAGACCTCAACAATAATTGGCCATTAAGATTATCGCGCAAGCTTACTAGAGAATGATGCAGCCACCAGCGGCTCGCGCCGCCTGTTGCAAAATCGCCAGCGTCATCATCATCAAGAATAAAAAGAGGAATAACGCGTAAATTTTCTGCGCTTGCAAGTGCGCAAGCTCGCGTCAGAGCGGGATTATCACGCAAGCGTAGATCACGCCGAAACCAACATAAAACAGCACCCTTTGATGACATGGCTTCCTACTTAGTGGATATCAAATTTAAATATGCATAGAAGTACATTGAGGGTAGTCGTTTAGATCAATTTCAGAGGCAAAGTTTTCAAACAGTTCTATTTATTTCAGGCATAAAAAAACCACAACCGAAGTTGTGGTTTTTTTAATTTAGAACGCGATCGAAGAAAGACTTATGCCTTACGACGTGCAAATCCTAACGCAGCCAAACCTAAACCGAACAATGCAAGCGTTGCTGGCTCAGATACAGACACTGAAACATTTCCGTATGAATGGTTGTCAGACTCAAACGCATAACCATTACTAGTTAGTACATAACGGTCGAACACATCACCATCAGTAAAGAAGAAGTTTACAAAGCGGTTAGAAGTCCAGCTAACTTGGTTTCCGTCTGCAAGTAGATCATCAATCTGATCACCAGAGATCGACGCTACGATATTGTTATCGTCGCTCACATCACCGTTGTAGAACGTAATGCTGTTGTAGTCATCAACCGATCCCCAAAACAAACCGAAAAAGTTGTAAGTTTCGTCAAGCAAAATAGTTGCTGAACCATTTTGGTTAGGGTTTGGAACACTCAAATATTCACTGGTAATGCCAAAAGGAGGCGCACTTTGATTTGTACCACTTGGCGTTGAGTAGACTGTGTAGTCTCCAGAGATATTACCTACATTGCCTTCGTCAAAATCAATGATATCTAGGCTATCAGATACTGTACTTACAAATTGATTTTCGGCTTCAACAGTTGTTATCAAACCTGCTTGTGCAGATACACTCGCTGCCAATAAAGCGCTCGCTAATACTACTTTTTTCATTTTTAGCTCCGAACTATCGTCCATGAAACATTATGTTAGTTACATATGGTTACATAATACCTATTCAGAGAAACATTACTAGTTCGAAAGATATAAACGTAGCGAAACTGAGCACTATTTCACCAAGTTAATAGGCTTCTTAGCGTTTGGAGATCAAATATTAGGGGCAAAGTACTTTTACTCTGCCCCCAAACTTAAGGCTCAACTTAGATTGGCAAATGACCTGTTTTGACATAAATGGTGCAACCATCTTCTTTTGTGAAGGGGTGATGCTGGCTCATATGTGGTGAACGAATCCATGTTCCTTTCGGGTATTCACCATGCTCATCATAGAAAGTACCTTCGAGAACAAAGATTTCCTCCCCGCCCCAATGTCTATGTGGATTAAAAATAGTATTGGGAGCCCAGCGCACTAGTGCGACATGTTCCCCTTCAAACTCATGCAGGGGCATGACAGAGAGACCTTCAACTAAGCCGGGTAACCAAGCAGTTGACGTTGTATCGATACTAAATTGCCACGTATCTCGCTGATCAAACTGCTGAAGCTTTACAAAGATCGTCGCACCTTGATCGCCAATTTTGGGTTGATGCGCCGTACCAATTGGATTGCGGACATAGGTACCTGCTGGGTACTGACCATGTTCGTCTTCAAACACACCGTCTAATACAAAAAACTCTTCGCCACCCGTATGGGTATGCGGGGAGAATTCACTATTTGCTTCGTATCGCACAATCGATGTTGCTCGCGCGACTTCATCACCAATACGGTCCAGCATCATGCGCTCGACACCGGGCATAGGTGAATCAACCCAATGATAATCTTGTGGCGCGACAACAAAACGGTCTGAAAAATCTGAGCGGAGTTCCATAGTTATTTCTTTCTATTTCTACACATATAAAAAAGGGTCAGAGTAAAATTACTCTGACCCGCAGATTGTCCTCTTATTTAAGGTCAGGATTCCTTACGCAGCTTGCGCTTGGTCAGACTTCTGCGCTTCGTAAAGTTCCTCAAGTCTCTGAGAGTTTGCAAGCAAGTATTCAAATGCACTCAATGATGCCTTCGAGCCCTCGCCCATCGCGATCACAATCTGCTTGTAAGGAACCGTACTCACATCGCCCGCTGCATAAATGCCTTTGCTTGATGTGTGGCACTTTTCGTCAATAACGATCTCACCATATTGGCTTGTTTCGATCACATCTTTGATAAATGCGCTGTTAGGCACCAAACCAATCTGTACAAACACTCCATCGACTGCAACATCTTTCACTTCGTTGGTGTCACGATCAAGATATTTCATACCGTTGACCTTACCATTCGCCGCAGTGACTTCTTGCGTTGCAGCACTCTTGATAATCGTAATGTTGTCACGCGCTTGCGCTTGATCTACCAGTACTTGGTCCGCTCGCAAGGTATCTGCAAATTCAAGCACCGTCACACTCTTCACGATACCAGCCAAATCGAGTGCCGCTTCGATTCCAGAATTACCACCACCAACAACAGCAACATCTTTCCCTTTGAAGAATGGGCCATCACAATGTGGACAGTACGCCACGCCATTACCGATATTTTCTTTCTCACCAGGAACGTTTAGCTCTCTCCACTTCGCCCCTGTTGCGACAATCAAGGTCTTGGTATCGATACGCTCACCTGATGACAAGACCACGGTTTTGATCTCTTCATCGATCACTTCGCTTACACGCAAGTGCTCTTTCACCGTAATGTCGTAATCATTCATGTGATTGATTAAGTTTCCTGTTAGTTCAGGACCGGTTGTACTCGATACTGAAATGAGGTTTTCGATGCCCATTGTGTCTTTCACTTGGCCACCTAATCGCTCAGCAATCAGCGTTACTTTCAAACCTTTGCGCGCACTATAAATCGCTGAAGCAACACCTGCTGGACCACCACCGATAACAGTCACGTCTTGCAAAGGCAGTGCGTCAGACTCATCTGACTGGGCGATACTTGCATCGCGCTCCATCAATTTCTCGATCAACTGTGCGGCATCAACTTTACCATTCGCGAATAATTCGCCATTGACATAAACAGCTGGGACGCCCTGAATGTCACGTTCTTTGATGATATCTTGGAACAAGCCTCCATCGATCATTTCGCTCGAGATATTGTCGTTAAGCAAAGCAAATTGGTTCAGAGCCTGAACGACATCAGGGCAGTTGTGGCAGCTCAAACCGATGAACACCTCAAAGTGTAACTTCTCACCAACGCGCCCCACCATTTTTTGCAAAGACTCATCTAACTTTAAAGGTGTGCCAGTCGCCTGAAGCACCGCTAAGATAAGTGAATTAAATTCGTGACCACTTGGGATACCTGAGAACTGGACACCTGTGTCTTTGCCATCAACTTCAATGTAGAAGCTGATCGGACTACGTAAACCTGTGGCACGTTCTTCTAGCGAAAGAAGATCATTGGTGCCTGCAATATCAGCAAGAAACTTTTTCAGCTCCTCACGTTTTTCATGTTCGCCACTTTGAAGAACGAAAGTAAGCGGCGCCTGCATTGAGGCTGTGTACTGTTTAATTGCCTGTAGAATGTCTTGAGATAGCATGATGCTCACCTGTATGTTTCTAAAGTGGTTTTTGATTTTGTTCATCCCGCTGTTGATTCGGGACTTAGTATTCTGATCCGAAGAGATTTGAAGATAATTTCTAGTCTTAACTCTTCTTTTCTTATCGGCGCTGGCCGACAGCAGGTCAGGGTCTTTGTTTCGCCAAAGCCCCCAACACCCCAAAGGCGACCCGGATCGCTGAAGCGATCGACGGGAAAGGCCCTTCGTTCTAGACTCTATGTGAAAGTATTTATTGCAACTTTAGACCATTGAACGATTCTTTATCTGGCAAACCGCTAGCGGCGTGATGAGAGCAGTTAGAGCGAGGCGAAGTTCACCGAGAAAGCGCAGCTTACCGTCTGGTAAGTGAGCATTGAGGGGTGGACTACAACAAAGCTCTAACAATCGCAATAGCCGACTACATTTTCGAGATTAATTACGTCGCGAGATCAGCTAAGTCTAGGCAGAGCGTGTTAAGGAAGCGGAGCTTACTAATAGTAAGTGAGCATTCCGAAACCCGCTTTAACACCGCCTTAGCAATCGCAGTAGGAATTAATCCAAAAATTAAATCTTGCCTACCAAGTCTAATGATGGAGCTAGCGTCTCTTCACCTTCTTTCCATGCGGCTGGGCAAACCTGACCTGGGTTGTTACGAACGTACTGTGCTGCTTTCACCTTACGAAGTAGGTCTTCTGCGTCACGGCCAATACCTTCCGCTGTAATTTCCATTGCTTGGATAACGCCATCTGGGTCAACGATGAATGTACCGCGATCTGCAAGACCTTGATCTTCACGCATTACTTCAAAGTTGCGCGTGATTTGACCTGTTGGGTCGCCAAGCATGTGGTATTGAATCTTGCCGATTGTTTCTGAAGAATCGTGCCATGCTTTGTGCGTGAAGTGCGTGTCAGTTGATACTGAGTAAACTTCTACACCGCGAGACTGAAGCTCTTCGTATTTGTCTGCAACGTCACCAAGCTCTGTTGGGCAAACGAAAGTGAAGTCTGCTGGGTAGAAAAAGAAGACAGACCATTTACCTTCTAGATCCTTGTCGCTCAGTTCTACGAACTCACCGTTCTTAAAAGATTGCGCTACGAATGGTTTGATTTTTGTGTTGATTAGAGCCATGTCATTTTCCTCTTGAATTTAACGACAGTGTTAAAAGTAAATTGGCGTTTGCCTTAAGTTCGAAATGAAGTTTAAAGAGACTTGCAAGAACGGTAAATTTGAATAAATTTATTTATTAATTTAGTTTTTTTGAATTATAAACGCCGCGCGAGGAATACAATGATCTCTCTTAAACAACTCAATTATGCACACGCACTTCACGCACAAAGCATGGCACGATTCTTCAGAAACAATCGGCAAGA
>NZ_LWFH01001288.1:0-671 GCF_001635725.1 Oleiphilus sp. HI0066 | reverse complement strand
GCCAATACTTAACATTTTTGGCGCTGTTTCACCTTCCGCATAAAGCACATCAAAGGCATCTTTTAGGTAGGTGAAGAATTGCTCTCCAGTGTTGAAACCTTGGTTCGTTGCAAATCGCATGTCATTCGTATCAAGCGTGTATGGGACGATTAGAAATGGGTTTTCGTAGTCATACACCCAATACGGAAGATCGTCAGCATACGAATCAGCGTCGTACATAAAACCACCTGCTTCATACACTAGATCACGTGTATTCGGGCTAGTTCGTCCGGTGTACCAACCTAGCGGCCGTTCACCGGTAATTTCTTCATGCTTTTTGATCGCTTCTTGAATTTGATGACGTTCTTCATCTTTATCAATGTACTGATAATTAATCCACTTATATCCGTGTGCCGCGATTTCCCAGTTAGCATCTTTCATGGCTTGCACAGCTTCTGGATGTTTCTCCAATGCTGTCGTCACACCATAAACTGTGACTGGCATGTTGCGTTCCGTGAACATTCGGTGAAGACGCCAAAACCCTGCTCGACTTCCATACTCATAGATAGATTCCATGCTCATGTGACGAACGCCTTCCATTGCAGGAGCTCCTATAATTTCAGATAAGAATGCTTCTGATGCAGGATCACCATGAAGAATACAGTTCTCACCACCCTCCTCGTAATTAATAA
>NZ_LWFH01001287.1:0-635 GCF_001635725.1 Oleiphilus sp. HI0066 | reverse complement strand
GTGATTAACACTTAGAGCCAAAACTTGAGCTTGCTCGAGAATGCTGCTGATTGGAAAGTTATCAATAGTAATGCTGGCGTCATACCAAGATTGTGTTTGAGAAAGATTATAAAAACTCGCACCGATGATTGCTTGAATAACGTCATCAGAATCGTTTTGAGCAAGGGCGGAATCATCTGAAATGTCGATCAGCTCGCTGATCAGAGGCGAGTTACTGAGTTGAAATGTTTCCATAACCCAGCGTTCTGCAAATTCTATATTGCCACGGGTTAAGCCTCCTGGGAGATTAAGCGCAGTCGCTACGATTAGATGACTTAGTGCAGAGACTTTCGCATGCTTTTCACCGAAGCTATCTGTTGCAATCAGCCCTAACAATTGAAAGCTGTCGTCCACGTAGCTTTGTTCTCCAAATGCACTTAAGACACCTGAGTGTTCCGCAATACAGCCCTCAAGCAACTCACAGGTCATGGTAGTGACAACTGGTTGGGCGCTGATTTGAATGAGTAAAGGCTGTTCTTCGTCGTGATTAATATTGAGGGAGAAGCGCCCATTTGAATCTGTGGACGTTGTCGACAATAAACTTAGGCTGCCATTTTCTTCGGAGACTCGGTATGTGCTGACGACGCCTTGGCTAA
>NZ_LWFH01001286.1:0-1207 GCF_001635725.1 Oleiphilus sp. HI0066 | reverse complement strand
TAGCTTGTAGATAAGCCATTTTGCTGTCATAGCGATCCATATGATCTTCGCTAATATTCAGTAAACAAGCGACGTCGGCATTGAGTTTATTAACGAGCTCTAGTTGAAAACTAGACAACTCCATCACGTAAAGCTCAACGTCATCTTCGAGAAGATCTAATGCAGGAGTTCCTAAGTTACCGCCAACACGAACATTGATGCCCGCATTTGCAGCCATTTCTCCAACTAGGGTCGTAACCGTACTTTTACCGTTTGATCCTGTAATCGCGATCATTGGTGCATTTACATGTTCAGCAAACAGATCAATGTCACCGCGGACTGCTACGCCAGCTTCTTTAGCTTTTTGAATAGCAGGGTATTTCGGATCTAGACCAGGACTCAGAATCAGCTCTGAATAATTACATAAGGCATCATCAGCAATCTCTCCGAGTGAAATCGCCACATCTGGGTACATGTTTTTAACTTGGTCTAGGTTCGGCGGGTTTTGGCGGGTATCTGCCATGGAGAAAGACCGCCCAATTCGCTTTAAAAAGCGCGCACAAGATAGCCCGGTCTCACCAAGACCCAACACTAAACTATGCTTGTCAGAAGCAATCAAACTCATTCTCTTAACGTACCTTAAGTGTCGCTAAACCAATTAACACAAGAATTACAGTAATAATCCAAAAACGAACAATGACCCGCGGCTCAGGCCAACCTTTTAATTCAAAGTGGTGATGCAAAGGCGCCATGCGAAAGATTCGACGTCCGGTCAACTTGTACGAGGCCACTTGCAAGATTACGGAGATCGTTTCCATTACGAACACGCCACCCATAATGAACAATACGATCTCTTGTCGAACGATAACTGCCACCACTCCTAGAGCTGCACCTAAAGCCAAGGCGCCAACATCGCCCATAAAAACTTGTGCCGGATAGGTGTTGAACCACAAAAAGCCCAAACCGGCGCCGACCATCGCGCCACAAAATACAACGAGCTCACCGGAACCAGGGACAAAAGGAATATGCAGATAGTCTGCGAATACAGCATTACCAGATACATATGCGAAGATGCCCAACGCACCAGCGACTAGCACCGTTGGCATAATGGCTAAACCGTCTAACCCATCTGTTAAGTTCACCGCATTTGAGGTACCCACTAATACGAAATACGTCAGCACAATAAAGCCAGGGCCTAGATCAAAGATCACATCTTTGAATACTGGAA
>NZ_LWFH01001285.1:0-1200 GCF_001635725.1 Oleiphilus sp. HI0066 | reverse complement strand
AGCCGCCAAAGACAAAGCTATTCTAACGGGTGGTTTTTTGTATCAACCACATGGATTCAGTATTGAAGCCGCCGCAATGATTAATGAAGTAGAAATTGGCGGAACAGTTGGTCTTGGCTACGCCTTTTAGCTAAGCTAGCGACATGTCATCACATTCAAATTCTAATCTGCTTCCTGCAGACTCTTATTTCATCGTAGGCGGAGCCGTCCGAGACCGCCTCCTCAACCTTAAAAGCAAAGATCTAGACTGGGTGGTTGTCGGCTTAACACCAGAACAAATGGTGGAACAGGGATTTCAGCAAGTCGGCGCAGACTTCCCTGTTTTTATCCATCCTATCTCTAAACAAGAATATGCACTTGCCCGTACTGAACGTAAACACGGTGAAGGCTACAAAGGGTTTATCTGCGACTTCAGCCCTGAGGTAACGCTTGAGCAAGATCTAGAGAGACGCGACTTAACGATTAACGCTATGGCCGAAGATGCCTATGGCAATGTCATCGATCCGTATAATGGGCAGCAGGATCTCGAGAAAAAAACATTGAGGCATGTATCTTCTGCGTTTTCCGAAGATCCTTTACGCGTTTTACGCGTCGCTCGATTTGCTGCGCGCTTCCATCCCCTAGGATTCTCTGTAGCCCCTGAAACTATCACTTTAATGTCTCAGATCAGTGGTAGCGGCGAACTCGAGACACTCACACCCGAGCGCGTATGGCAGGAAACACAGCGGGCACTTGCTGAGGATTCCCCACACATATATTTTGAAGTCTTGCGCCAATGCAATGCGCTGAAAATAGTCATGCCTGAGCTTGATGCCTTATTCGGAATACCTCAACCAGCAAAACATCATCCTGAAATAGACTGCGGCATACACGCATTAATGAGCTTGCAAGCATCTGCTCAACTGACGCACTCCACAGATGTACGATTTGCTGCTCTAGTGCATGATTTAGGGAAGGCAAAAACCGACTCAAAGCAATGGCCTAAGCATCACGGGCACGAACAACTAGGGCTCAAGCCGATCAAACAACTATGCAAAAAGTTATGCACTAATCGCTACGCAGAATCACTGTCGCTCATTGCTAGCCAATACCATACCCATATCCACAGAGCGTTTGAACTGAAAGCAAGCACCATTCTCAAAGTACTCTCTGCTTGCGATGCTTTTAGAAAACCTCAACAACTTGAAGATTTATTACTAG
>NZ_LWFH01001284.1:0-693 GCF_001635725.1 Oleiphilus sp. HI0066 | reverse complement strand
ATCGGATAATCCCCAACAAGTGTCACGTATTTCAAATTTAGTGAACCTAAAGTACACATGGATCCGTGAACATGTAGAACCATCTATGGACATCCGCAAAGACGTTAATGCGGGTAATGCGACTAATGCTGATATCGTCGCGTACATTGGCAAAGGTCTCGGCAAAAAGAGCATGGATACCATGCGCGACGTGATTGCTGACTTTATCGGCGAAGAAAAGAAACTGATCGTTGTTAGAAATCAAGAACAAGCAGACACAGCCTCGGCGACAACCGCTATCATATATATCGGCTCTACCATCGCTATCTTATTTGGCATCATTGCGGCCTTCTTTATTATCAGAAATCTTACTCAAACCATCGGTGGTGAACCTTCGTATGCAACGGCTGTTATAAGCCGTATCGCAGACGGACAACTCGATGAAGAAGTCGAGACTAAAGAAGGCGATACAACAAGCCTGCTTGCTGCGATGAAAGATATGCGCCAGAAACTGCGTGATCGCGCCGCAGAGGACAAGCGCATGATCGCCGAAACATCACGTATTAAAACAGCCCTTGATAGCGTGACCGCTAACGTAATGATGGCAGATGCTGACCGAAATATTGTCTATGCAAACGACGCTGTGATCGACACGCTGCGTGCGGCGGCCGATGACATTCGTAAAGACCTACCTAACTTTAACCCTGAGACATT
>NZ_LWFH01001283.1:0-811 GCF_001635725.1 Oleiphilus sp. HI0066 | reverse complement strand
AGAGCCCGCGCGTGAGCCATCCGAAACACGCGCGCTGATTGATATTCTGATGCAAGATCAAGGTGCTAAACGAGAGATCGTCCAATCACCTTCGGCAGTTTTAAAGTAAGACAAACGATCATGCAGGCGACTTTCTCTTCCCTGCCAAAATTCAAAACTACTAGGGACTATTCGGTACCCGCCCCAAAATGATGGCAACGGAATATTTCCTTGACGGAATTTTTCAGCCGCCTCGTGGTATTTTTGCTCTAAGAAACTTCGTGACTCGATGACTTCACTTTGATCACTACACCACGCGCCAATCTGACTCCCTCGCGGGCGTGACGTGAAATACTTAAATGATTCGACGCTCGATATTTTCTCAACATGCCCTTCAATGCGCACTTGGCGATTTAGAGGAAGCCAAGGAAATAACATGGCGGCTTTGGAATTCTCTTTGATTTCTTTGGCTTTGCGGCTGTTGTAGTTCGTGAAAAATACAAAACCACGTTCATCGAAAAGCTTGAGAAGTACGGTTCGAACAGATGGCATTCCCTGCTCGGTTGCCGTCGCAAGACTGAAAGCGTTCGAATCTTGAATGCCTGCGTCTGTCGCCTGCTTAAACCAAATCTCAAACTGTTGAACGGGATCAATGTGTAAGCTTTCTCCATCAATCCCTTCACTCATGTACTCTCTACGGTAGTCACCAATATCCACAACGACTCCTCAGCCGGCTAATACTTCGATAAGGTGAATTACGCGTCAATAACCTTTAAAGATCAAGTTTTATGAGAGCTTACGGTCGATAAAATAGTCGGCAGATAACTTACCT
>NZ_LWFH01001282.1:0-1480 GCF_001635725.1 Oleiphilus sp. HI0066 | reverse complement strand
GATGCACTTTCAGCATCGCTACGCGAAGGCAAGCTGCTGGGCGCAGCGATCGACGTATTCCCTGTCGAACCTAAATCAAACGATGAAGAGTTTGTGTCTCCTTTACGTGAATTCGACAATGTCATCCTTACACCGCACGTTGGCGGAAGCACAATGGAAGCACAAGAGAATATCGGTTTCGAGGTTGGTGAGAAACTTGCCACCTATAGCGACACTGGTACTTCAGTGACATCTGTAAACTTCCCTGAAGTCGCATTGCCTGCACACCCAGAAAACCACCGCCTTCTTCATATCCATGAGAATGTTCCAGGGGTTATGTCTGAGATCAACCAAGTATTCAGCGAGAACAACATCAACATTTGCGGCCAGTATCTGCAAACTAACGAGAAAGTTGGCTACGTAGTTATCGATGTCGATAAAGAATACAGCGAACTTGCTCTAGAGAAGCTGCGTAATGTTCGTGGTACGGTGCGAGTGCGCGTACTGTTCTAAGCGATTCAATCATAATGAATCCCAAAAAGGCTGTACTATTAGGTACGGCCTTTTTTATATGTAAAAGCCGCCTTCACACAGTTGTTCAAGTACTTATTACACGTTAAGTTAATGCTTCCGATAACAAGTAATAAGAATAAAAATGAGCAAACTTCATGAACGCCACTTTGGCGAAACGCAAAATATTGTACGCGCAAATGTAAGACGCTTTGTCGATACACATATCAACCCGTTTATTGATGAATGGGAAGAAGCCAACGAGTTTCCGCGCGAGCTCTACAAACTTGCTGGCGAGGCAGGTCTTCTCGGGATTGGTCACGATGGAGAGTTTGGCGGCGCTGGCGGGGACGTATTCACCAAAATTGCAGCATCAGAGGAACTCATGCGATCAAGCTCTGGTGGACTTGTTGCGAGCTTAGGAAGCATAGATATTGGTTTGCCACCCATCGCTCGTTGGGGCTCTAACGAACTGAAACAACGAATACTCCCTGATGTTATTCTCGGCAATAAAGTTATTGCTCTTGCCATCACAGAACCTTCCGGCGGATCAGACGTAGCAAACATCAAAACCACAGCTAAAAAAGATGGTGATTATTACATCGTCAATGGCAGTAAAACCTTTATTACAAGCGGGCATCGCGCCGACTACTATACAGTGGCGGTTCGTACCGGTGGCGATGGCTACGGCGGAATCAGTCTATTACTTATAGAGCGCGACACCGAAGGTTTTACGAGAGGTAAAAACCTTAAAAAAACAGGATGGTGGGCAAGCGATACAGCAGAACTGTTCTTTGATAACTGCAAGGTGCCCGCTTCGAATCTTATTGGTGCCGAGAATGCAGGATTTTTGGCCATCATGTCGAACTTTGAAATGGAACGATTAAGCCTTTGTGTGATGGCCAACATGACATCAGAACTTGCACTCGACGAAGCGCTCGCTTACGTGAAGCAGCGAGAAGCTTTTGGCCGTCCAATCGGTAAATTTCAA
>NZ_LWFH01001281.1:0-1638 GCF_001635725.1 Oleiphilus sp. HI0066 | reverse complement strand
TGAGCGCATTGAAACCGAATTATATTTGAGGACCTACTATGTCATTCACCAACAAAAAAACAAGTACAGCAACGCCAAATTGGGATGACCCGCTTGCAGCGGCAATCCCTTCACAGGCACAACCAAGTATCGTCACGAACATCGCAGATCATGCGAAAGAAGAGGAGTTCGTACTCGAAGCGCTTCCTCCCGTGCGTATGGAAGATAAGCGCGTTGTAAATGGCGAAGCTGATGTGAACCAACTCGCGCCATTCAAGTATCCTTGGGCTTGGCAATATTTCTTGAACGCTAACAAAAATCACTGGACGCCTTTAGACGTAAATATGTCGCAAGATGTTCATGACTATCACCATAAACTTACGGTCGAAGAGCGCCATGTTTTTGAGAACGTACTCGCGTATCTGACAACCTCAGATATCTTAGCGATGCGGAATATTGGCCTTGCGGTCATGGAGAAAATGAGCGCGCCAGAACTACAAATTTATCAAGCACGTCAGGTGTTTGAAGAGGCGATGCATACATGGACGTATCAGCACTGTATCGAAACCATTGGTTTGGATCAGAGTGAGATATACAACCGCTACCGTGTTGTTCCTGAAATCTACAGCAAGATTCGACTCGCAAATCGCCGCTTAAATGCAGTGTTGACGACAGAGATGGATCTTAAAAATCGTGATGATCTCGAACAGTTTATGCTCTCATATACGTTCTTTGCTGGCGTATTCGAAGGGTGTTGGTTTTATAACGGATTTAGCCCGATTTTTGCACTTCAACGACGTGGCTTAATGAAAGGCACGGCAGAGCAGTTGCAGTACATTATGCGAGACGAAGTAATGCACGCGGCCTTTGGTATTAAGGTGGTTAAACAGATTATGGTGGAAGAGAATATTTCTCTTGATCCAAAAGCTGTGAAACTAATGTGGGAAGAGTCTGAAGCGGCGGAAAAAGCCTATGCGGGTTATTTACTTCGAGATCCGATTTTGGGCTATACAGCAGAGGATCACGTTGAGCAATTCAGGTTTATTGCGAACCGAAGAGCGAAACAGTTAAAACTTGAGCAGCCATTCCCTGGAGCTCAAAACGCCTTACCTTGGCTGGATGAGCAAGCTGCCTTACGCAAAGAGAAGAACTTCTTTGAAACGCGTGTCACTGAATATCAAACCGGCGCTTCATTATCGTGGTAGCGAACCATTAGAAGGCTGCTTAAGCGATTAATAGCAGATAAACTTAGTTGAATTTCGCAACAAGTTTATCTGCTACTAAAGATTTGCTAATTTTTCTTGTAGATCTTTTTTGAGAACATTTGGCTCTGTGACCCATATAGTCGAGTCTGTGCCAGGAAATACTCCAATCTCTAGTCCATCTTTTTCTAGACCGACGACCCATTTATTAAAGAAATCTGGAAGAGATATACTCAAGGCTTCAAGCTCTGATTCATTTTTTGCGTAGGCCAGAGCTAATTCTTCGGTCGGCCAAATCGGCAAGTACTCAAAATTTTCATCTTCAGAAAATATCTTTAGAAATTGCTTATCATTGTTCACGAGAATCCAGATCTCACGTTCCTCAACCACATAGCTTATGGTGAAGTCATAGCGACCTTCGCTATCCATTTCATAGATTGCTTGCATATTCTCTTGA
>NZ_LWFH01001280.1:0-1556 GCF_001635725.1 Oleiphilus sp. HI0066 | reverse complement strand
TGCAGTCAAAGATTGGAAGAAAACGCTGACGCGATTAGTCGCATTAGCAATATCTGCAGGTAAACCCATGACCATCAAGGCGGGTATTGTAAGATTCGAACCACCACCGGCCATCGTGTTAATAATGCCAGCCAAAAAGCCCATCGCAATAAGTAAGGAGACAGAAAGGACACTTAGCTCATACATATTATTATTTCGTCTAATTAAAATAGTGGGGCATACTAACGCAATTCGACGTTTCCATCATTTCTATTCTGTATGAATTCCGCAGTACCAGAACACAATTTATCAGAGCTTCAGCAACAGACCATAGACGAATTAGAGCGCTGCTTAGTTTTAGCCCAAGACTACTTTGGGCGACAGTTTTGTTTAGATGCAGTCAAGTTTGACTTGAGAGGGAAGTCTGCAGGGCAATTTAGAATCAGAAAGGCGCAATCACGAGCGCTGAGTCGTAAACAGAGCCTTATAAAAGAGATACGATTTAACCAGGAACTCCTTTCGCTTTATGGTCAACAATTCATAGATGAGACGGTAGGCCACGAAGTAGCGCATTTTATCGTGCACGAAGTTGTCGAACGTCGCGTTAGACCTCATGGGCGCGAATGGCAATCGGTGATGATAGACGTTCTTAAAAAAGCCCCTGAAGTGACTCATCAATATGAAGTTAAACCAGCGAGAACCATAAAACGATACCGTTACCACTGCGCTTGTCCAAACAAGTATCATGAATTGACGTCTATCAGGCACAATCGAGTAAGGCGCGAGAACGCAAAGTACGTCTGCAGGATTTGTAAGACAGCGCTTTTGCCAAGCGACAATTAATTTAGGCCACTTTGAAACACTCGATTTCATTTTTTAGAGCATCCACCGCAACGATTAGGTTTTGGCTAAGACTCAGCAATGAATAGACTTCCGTTTGCCGTTTCTTCCGACAATGCCTGAGTTGTTGTCACATTGCGACTAATCTCTTCAGAAACTGAAAGTTGTTCGCTCGACGCCGTTGCGATTTGTCCAGCCATATTAAGGATCTGATCTATCGCTTGCTCGATTGTATCAAGAGAAGTTTTTGTGTCGTTTGATTGAGTAGCCGTCTGTTGTGAGAGCTCTCGACACGCTAGCATCGCATCGAGCGACGCTTTTGATGAGTCTTGCAAGGTGCTTAAGACACTCCCAATTTCAGACATTGAATCCTGTGTTCGTTTAGCAAGTGTTCGTACCTCATCTGCGACGACAGCGAACCCTCGGCCTTGCTCGCCAGCGCGTGCCGCTTCGATCGCAGCGTTAAGCGCTAGCAGGTTAGTTTGTTCTGCAATATCCAAAATAACTTGAAGAATGTTGTTGATGTTATTGCTCTCTTGATGAAGTTGCTCCATAGATGCAGACGTTGTTTCGATCTCGTTAGAGACCTGTTCAATCGTACTTACATTACTTCTGATCGTATCCACTCCACGTGCAACTTCGGATTGTGCAGAATTTACCGCATTAGTGGTTTCCTCAGCATTTCGAGATACTTCTTCCGAGGTAGTCGTCATTTCTACCATAGCGGTGGCTATTTG
>NZ_LWFH01001279.1:0-1091 GCF_001635725.1 Oleiphilus sp. HI0066 | reverse complement strand
TTTGAAGCGATGCGCTTAAGCCATGGCGAAGAGGCAGCGGCACGTTTTCAGCAGGTGTCTACGCACTGGTTACGTCACACAGGCGCCAGTCTTGAGATTGAACGAGGTCGAGCATTAAAAGATGTATCAGAAGATCTGGGGCACGCAAGTATGGCGACTACCGATACTATTTACGTTCAGAGTGAAAACAAAAAGCGTGCAGAAAGTGGTAAGTCACGCGATGTATAGCAGCGTGACTTAGTGGAGCATTCTAAGTGCTTTATCTATTGGATTCGATCAAGCGCAATCACGCGCACTTTCTCGGAGCTAGAAAACAATGAATCTCTCAATAGCTCAAGCTCGGTGACCTTTACTTCGTCGCTGTAAGCATCGTTTAGTAAAATCTCATCGCGTTGACTTGTGTAGCTCGTGTATCTTGAATCCCATTCCTTACGTTGGGAGTCTAGGCTCGTTAAACGTTCTGCAGCCTCTTCGCCAACAGCTTCAACGCGCGCATTATATAGCTCTTCACCAGTAAGCTCTTGATTGTCAGTGGTGCTCTCACGCAGAACTTGAACTGGATTTGCGCCGCTTCTACTTTCGATAAACTCTGCCGGCATTTGTGCATCAAGTGATTCTAAAGCCGCTGATTTTTGCTCACTATTCATTGCTTGATCAGCGTTGATTCTGAGTCGCTCAATCATATATGCATCATACTGTTCACGCTCAGAATAAAATGCCTCATGCATTTCTAAGCCTAGGTTTTCAGCTCGAATTGACTTAAGTAACTGCAAGCGTTCGTCGATCAAATCAAGGTAACTACCACTTAAGCTCGACATTGGCCAGTCTGTAGTAAAGCTTTCAATTCGGCTTGAAAATGTAAGTTCTAGGTCCATTACCGCGGTTTTGTATGCAACGTACGATTCTAAAGATTGAAGTGCTTGGCTTAAGGCTGGCTCTTCTAATTTGTAGTTGAGATATTCTTCTATCCGCGCCAAAACGGTTTCCAATGACTCTTCTTCAATAGCTGAAAAGAAGAAATCAAATATGTCTTTTAGGTCCGATGAAATACGAAGATCGCCGTTCTCATCGACGGCCAAATCTCGATCAAA
>NZ_LWFH01001278.1:0-49771 GCF_001635725.1 Oleiphilus sp. HI0066 | reverse complement strand
CCAAGTTTGAAATATAAAGAGCCTTCGGTTGGCCGTGATAAGGACTACAGCAAGACAAAGAAACTGCTAAGCAAATTAGACCAGTATGAGATGCTAGGCAATAGGATGGTTGTTGAGTGTGCAGACTATTACCGTTTGCTGAGAAAGAAAGGTATTACGGTCAGAAAGACAGCGGACGTAATCATTGCGACCTTTTGCATAGATAATAAATTGCCGCTGCTATTTACGGATAAAGACTTCAAACCTTTTGTAGAACATTGCGGATTAATATCTGCTATTTCAAAAACATAACAGCTTATTATACGGAATTCCGTATAAACCGCAGACGACAACGCGTCTTCACGATCACCAAAACTCCATTTTTGTTCAATGGATTCAATCACTTAAAGAGCATCCTATCATTAGAAACCAAGATTCTCTTTGCGCAAAAAGAAGACTTGGGTTTACACGGGTCCGTATAAACCCAGAAGCAATTTTTTAAGTAATTGTTTTATAAAACAATATCAGAAGGAAGCGGCAAAAAGACAGACTTATCTCACGGGTTTCATAGGAAGCGATTACCCCAAATCTTCGTGATTCCATTACAACTGTTTATTTATATAGTTTTTTAGCTAATTATCTGAGGACCTTACTGTTAGGTCACAGCAACTATTTTAAGGCTTTCGCATCACTAAATGTCAGCCCCCCTATATGAAGCGGGCATTCGTCATGAAAGGGATTTGATGTCGGCTTTTGTCTAAAATCACCCTCTACTGCTACTCCATCGAAGACGCTCTAAACATATCGATATGTGGTATGCCATCTTCATCGTACTCATCCGACACATTTTCATATCCCAATGAGCGATAGAATTTATTCAGATAAAGTTGGGCTCCGATTCGGTTTCCTTGACCCGGGTATAAACGCTCACTTTCTGCGATAGAGCGTTGCATGAGCTTGACGCCACAACCATCTTTTCTATGACTTTGCGCGACCACAACACGGCCAACCGAAGGCTCTTTATATTTCAAACTTGGAGGAACAAGGCGTGTACATGCCACGACGTCACCGCCCTGCTCTTTTGCAAAAACATGCACCGAGGATTGGTCAAGATCATCAATATCAGGGTAAATACAATCTTGCTCGATTATGAATACGTCTTGTCTAAGTCTTAGAATGCCCAAAAGCTCTTCAACACTTAATTCGGCAAACTGTTTTACATACCACTGTAACATTGTATTGATACCTTTTGACAATAGAACAGGAAAAGAAAAAGTTTATAAGCATTAGGTTATGGAATAATATCTGCTTACGAAACAATTAAAACAAATAGCGCCAATATTTTAACGATAATCATAAGCGGCGTAGAATTTAATCAGTATGTAACGTGGCTCTGGTTAATTAAAATCAAATCCGTGTGCATCAGTATCTCGACAAGAACAATATGAATTTAAAGTCGTTCCTTAAAAAGCAACTGGTTTCTCAAGAACTGGATGAAAAGCTAGATCGCATTGAAAAGCCTGTTGGCTCCTTGGGCTATGATCCATGGGGGTTTAACACCGATATGAACAAAATCGTATTCTCATTGTTTAGCAACATTTACGACAAATATTTTCGTGTTGAAACAAGTGGTCTTGAACACATACCTAATGATGGCCCTGTTTTAATTATCGCCAACCATAGCGGACAGCTCCCTATCGATGGCACCTTAATTGGTTATGCCGTTGCGAATCGCGATCATGCACCGCGCTATCCTCGTGCAATGATTGAGCGCTTCTTTCCCACTGTGCCCTATATTGGAAACATGCTTAATCAATTGGGCGCAGTACTGGGTGACCCTACAAACTGCGCAAAAATGCTCGAAAATGGCGAAGCCGTTATTGTGTTCCCAGAGGGTATTCGTGGCTCAGGAAAGATGTACAAAGACCGATACCAACTGCAGCGTTTTGGCAATGGTTTTGTGCGTCTAGCGATGGAACATAACACGCCGATCGTACCAGTGGGTGTCGTGGGGTGTGAAGAAACAATCCCTGCCATCGCAAATATAAAGCCATTAGCAAAACTTCTGGGTGTGCCATATGTACCGGTTGCCCTGCCCTTTATCTTTCCTGCAAAGGTTCACCTTAATTTTGGTAAGCCAATTTATTTTGAAAACGAAGAGCTCACCGAAGATCAGGTGATCCGACGCGTTGAAAAAGTGAAAAAATCTATCGGGCAGCTCATCGCGAAAGGCCTAGAACAGAGAAAAAGTATTTTTTAAATGAGTAAAACAACAACTAAATCTCAAGCGAGTAAGCGCAACAAACCGATTGTTCTTGTTACCGGTGCAGCGGGGGCTTTGGCTCAACAGGTGATTCAACGATTGCGAAAATCCTGTCAGATCATCGCCGTCGACTTTAGAAAAGAAACCTTTCATAGCGATAATATTCCTAGCTATAAGCTGGACTATAACAAGCGCGTCTTTGAAGATTTATTTAAAACCTACAAGTTCGACTACGTCATCCACCTTGGCCGTATCCAAAGTAGCGAACTCACTATGCAGCGTCGCTATAACGCCAACGTACTGGGCACACAAAAACTCATGGATTTGAGTCATAAATACGGTGTTCGACATGTGCTTATTTTATCGACGTTTCATGTTTATGGTGCTGACGCATACAACCCAGCACTAATCGATGAGTCTGCACCACTCAAAGCAGCAGAGTTAACGCAGGATTTGGTAGATTCAGTCGAGCTTGAAAACCTCGCCAATATTTACCTTTGGAAATATCCTGATTTAAACATCACGATTCTCCGTCCTTGTAATATCGTCGGGCCTGGCGTCAATAACTCTATTAGTCGACTGCTTTCTAGTAAACGTCCGCCTAGCTTACTCGGTTTCTCTCCTGTCATGCAGTTTATTCACATTGAAGATATGGCCGATGCGATTGAGCTTGCGCACAAAAAACACAAGCGAGGCGTCTATAACGTAGCACCGAGAGATTGGGTGGCATTTCAGGATGCACTTGCTTTGTCGGGCTGCCAATCTATCCCTGTACCGTCAATCCCGCCAATGCTGCCACGATTAATTTCGCGCGTACTGAATTTAAAGTCGTTTCCGTCTTATTTGATTAACTACTTCCGTTATCCTGTGGTCATCGATGGAAGCGCGTTTGAAAAGGAATTTGGCTTTACGCCAAAACGACCTTTGAGAGAGATATTCAGAACGTATAAAGATATGAAAGAGAACTAAGTATATTTGATGAGGAGTAACACGGATTACTCCTCATCTGTATATTAGATTTTAAAGTTCACGCCAGCATATACCGTAACTGGGTCATCTTCTGGCTCAAGCGTGGTATTTGTGCCCAAGCCAATAATATCAATCGACTGCCAAGCGCGCGTTCCAAGGTCCACACCAAATACCAATTCAGTGTCTTGATTAAAGTTGTACTCTCCCCCAACACCTGCATCAATGCCGAAGAAGTAAAGCGTATCATCATCAAAATTAATAAACGGCGTATCATCGATTTCTACACTACCGTAAGAGAAACCAAGACGTACAAATGGTTTTATCTCACCTTCACCAAAAGACTTCGCTAGAGAGAAACCAAGTCCTGTAGTGACATTATCAAAGGCTTCAAAGTCTTCAACAAAAAAACTTCCCTGATAGCGCCAGCCCGAAGATTTTTTAGTACCTAGCTTAAGTCGAATACCGACAATATCACCGTCTTCGGTTTGGTCATAAATAGACCCTGAGCGAGAAGGCTCATACGACAAATCAGAACTACCCACATAAATGTCCGAGCCAATATAGGTCCATGAGTTATCAACCGCTGTCGCACTTGTGTTAGTAGACTCTTCAGCAAGGCTAATGCTAGAAGCACACATTAGCGCGCAAATCGGCAAGCAATGCTTTATTTTTAGATTCATATTCTTACACCGTTAATAACACACCAAAAACAAAAAAAGCCCCTTAACAGGAGCTTTTTCAATGCAATACTACAGAACGCTTTACTCTTTTCCGTAAACGTTATTCTCTTGTTCTTGCACACGAATAAAAGTTGTACGCTTCGAAAGCTCTTTCAAGCTATCTGCGCCAACATAGGTACATGTTGAACGAACACCACCAAGAATATCTTGAACTGTGTTATCGACCGGCCCTTTAAATGGCATTTCAACAGTTTTACCTTCTGACGCACGGTAGTTTGCAACGCCGCCAGAGTGCTTGTTCATTGCAGTTGATGATGACATACCGTAGAACAGCTTATACATCTTGCCATCGCGCTCGACTAGCTCACCACCAGACTCTTCGTGACCCGCAAGCATACCGCCAAGCATGACGAAATCAGAACCTGCACCAAATGCTTTTGATACATCGCCCGCACAAGTACAACCACCGTCAGAGATCACGTGACCACCAAGGCCATGCGCCGCATCAGCACATTCAATTGCTGCAGACAACTGCGGGTAACCCACACCAGTTTTCACACGTGTTGTACAAACAGAACCAGGACCGATACCGACTTTAACAACATCCGCACCAGATAGAATTAACTCTTCTGCCATCTCACCCGTTACAACGTTACCCGCAATGATAATCATACTTGGGAAATCAGCTCGCGCACGGCGCAAGAAATCAACAAAGTGCTGGGAGTAACCGTTCGCAACGTCAATACAAATGAAACGTAGCTTAGGGTTCGCTAAAACAATGGCCTTTACTTTATCGAAGTCAGCATCAGACGTACCTGAAGACACCATGATGTGATCGTAGATTGAATCTTCTTGCTTACCAAGCCACTCAGTCCACTCTTCAACGGTGTAATGCTTGTGCATTGCCGTTAACATTTTATAGCTGGCTAATCTTTCAGCCATTTCGAATGTGCCAACGGTGTCCATATTCGCAGCGATAACTGGAACGCCTGTCCATGTCTGACCGCTGTTTTTAAACTTGTACGTTCGTTCAAGACTTACTTGTGAACGGCTTTTTAAGGTTGAACGTTTTGGGCGAAATAAAACGTCTTTAAAACCAAGTTTGATGTCATTCTCAATACGCATTATGAAACTAGACTCACTATTAAATACTGGATTTCCACGGCTAAGGGTAGCAGTGCTCGCGGATTATAGAGAGGTAAATCACAAATTGGGAGAGTAATTTACCTATTTTACACTGCTTAAAATTTAGTCAATTTGACCGTAAACGCAAGAACTCTATATATATCAACCACTTGGTCAACTTTAAACAACAATCCATGGTCTAATCAAGAAGAAAATAGATGCTGCAAGTGCTGCAGAACATGGCACAGTCACAATCCAAGCCGTCACAATTTTCTTAATTGCTGAACGTTTTACGAGCTGCTCTTTGTAAACACTCTTCAAACGCTTACGGTCTTTTTTGTTGATACCAAGCTTTTCCTTCTTCGCTTTTGCTTCTTTAATCAAATCTTCCATTTCTTTTAGATCTGCATTCTGGAAGTCTTCCAAAAACTTCTCTAAACGCTGGCGTTCTTTTCCTTCATGCTGCTCAGCAATCTTGTGCAATTTCACAGCAGAGTTGAAGCGCAAGTACTCACGCAAGAAACCAACACCAAATACACCACCTACCGCAATGTGCGTTGAACTCACCGGCAAACCTAGTTGCGATGCAATAATTACAGTGATCGATGCAGCGAGAGCTACACAGAACGCACGCGACTTATCGATGTCAGTAATTTCAGTGCCAACCGTACGAATTAGTTTAGGGCCAAACAAAAGCAAGCCTAGAGCAATACCAATAGCGCCCACAATCATGACCCAAAGAGGAATAGCTGCCTTGGCAGAAACACCGTGGTTTTGAATCGCATCAGCAATCGCAGCGAGCGGACCAACCGCATTCGCTACATCATTTGCACCATGTGCGAAGCTCAATAGTGCTGCAGCAAAGATAAGAGGAATCGTAAATAAGTTGTTCACTCCATCGCGGTTATTCTTATTTTTCTTAGACGCTTTATCGACTGCTTTACGACTTAAGAAATACACAAAAATAGCGATGACTGCGCCCAAAATTGAAGCGTCAACAAATGACATTGGGAAGATTTTTTTCAAGCCTTTTAACGTAAGGTACGTTGAGAACGACCACGCCATAATCGCAAGCAAGACAGGCACGTAACTTTTAGCGGCCTGTAACATGTTCTCGCTGTGCATAATATTTCGCTTGATATAAAGCTGGAAGCCCGCTGCAATCAAACCGCCAAGAACAGGTGAAATAACCCAACTCGCTGCAATTGCACTCATTTGTCCCCAGTTCGCAATAGCAAAACCTCCTGCTGCGATACCTGCACCAAGCACACCACCTACGATCGAGTGGGTTGTAGAAACAGGCGCGCCAACGAAGGTTGCAAGATTAAGCCACAAGGCACCAGCAAATAATGCTGCAAGCATCAAGGCGATAAAGGTCGTGCTATCGTTGATAGCGGAAGGGTCGATAATCCCTTTCTTAATGGTACTAACTACGTCACCACCTGCGATCAATGCGCCTGCGGCTTCAAAGATGGCGGCAATCGCGATCGCGCCAATCAAGGTCAATGCCTTTGAACCTACTGCCGGACCCACATTATTGGCTACGTCATTTGCACCAATATTCATGGCCATATAACCGCCAATAGCTGCAGAAATTGCAAGCGTAAATCCACCCGGGATACCTTGCATTTGCATTAATACGTAACCTAAAACAGAAACTAAGAACACAAAGCTTACGCCCATCTTCAAAATTTCGTTGTTGGCGTAACCTAAAGCTGTATCGGTCTCAGATAGTTTTTTAGAACTCATTTGAGCACTTCCTTAACAATTAACTCGTCGATTTGGCGTCGCTACTGTCATCTTGCTGTAACAATCCGGTTGCGCATACTAACCACATGTATAAAAGATGCAAATTAACTTTCATCACTCAAATAAACTTGCCATGACAATTCTCCAGCACATAGGCTAGTACGGTTTTTACTAGGAAAGGTAAAGTTAGATAACAATGAGTAAAATTTATTTGATCAGACACGGCCAAGCATCGCTTGGCAAAGAAAACTATGACGAACTTTCTAGTAAAGGTGAGCAACAAGCTAAAATTTTGAATCGCTATTTTCGGGAGCTTTCTATCAGCCCTGACCTGGTGATCACTGGCGATATGAAGCGCCATCAACAAACAGCTCAGTTTGCGCTTGAATCAATAAACGGCCAGGCAAATACTGTGATAGACACCGATTGGAACGAGTTTGACTTTGAAACCTTGATTCGCGCCTACCTTTCACAATTAGGTCCAGATGCGTCAAAACCTCGCACCCCGAGTGAATTTTTTAGCGCTCTACGCGCGGCCCTCTTAGCGTGGTCTAAGAACCAAATTCAAACACAACTACCCGAAACATGGAATGCATTTGAGAGCCGCGTAGAACAGGCTTTGTATTCACTGAACACACAAGATCATAAAAACATTTTCGTTTTCAGTTCTGGCGGAGCGATTTCAATGGCGATCAAACACATTATGCGTCTGAATGCGGAGACAATGATTGATCTTAATTTACAGAGCAGGAACACCGGCGTTACAGAGCTATTTATTAAGGGCGATAAAAGATACGTTTCTAGCTTTAATCATGTGTCGCACTTGAGCAGCCCCGAACATTTAGATCTTATTACACATGCATAAGTGTGCCTTTAGCGCACACTCAACTGCTAACGCTCCCGAAGGCCTTTATACTGATATCGCAACAAGGGGGACATAAAAAACTCGATCAGTAGATGGAGCATATCGGCTGCGACTTGATAAAACCGCGCCAGCATCACTAAACAAACTAAACCCGAGTCGACCGACTGAGCGGTACTCGTCCACGAAGAATGACTCACACAAGATCCTTTTGTTGAGAGTAATTTATGATTTGGCATTCCTTGCCAATTAGATTTCTAGAGACCTAAAGTCTCAGCGCGAAACTATATCGGCTAGCACTTAGGTGAAGCAATCTAATTATTTTTATAGCCATTAATACAGCCTGTAAATTCGCGATTGAAATTTTTTATAAGGCTTTACTTTCTCACCATGACACATCGATATATTCGCGTATAATGCGCGCAAATTTCATACTCACGACCTATAGGTTTATCAATGTCGATCAAGAATGCATTTTATGCTCAATCTGGCGGTGTTACTGCCGTTATCAACGCTTCTGCTTGTGGCGTTATTGAAACTGCCCGCCAACATAGCGATAAAATTGGCAAAGTATATGCGGGACGCAATGGTATCATTGGCGCATTGCGTGAAGAATTGATCGATACAAGCATTGAATCTGTAGAAGATATTGCTGCACTCAAGCACACACCAAGTGGCGCATTTGGGTCTTGCCGTTACAAGCTAAAAAACTTTGAAGAAAACAAGCGTGAATATGAGCGTTTGATCGAAGTATTCCAAGCACACAACATTGGCTACTTCTTCTACAACGGCGGTGGCGATAGCCAAGATACTGCATACAAAGTAAGCCAACTAAGTGAAAAAATGGGTTACCCAATTACTTGTATTGGTGTACCTAAAACAGTGGATAACGACCTACCATTTACAGACTGTTGCCCAGGCTTTGGCTCTGTTGCGAAATACGTTGCGATTTCTACAAAAGAAGCTGCAATGGATATTAAATCTATGTGTGAGTCATCTACTAAAGTATTTATTTTAGAAGTAATGGGTCGCCACGCGGGTTGGATCGCAGCTGCTGGCGGGTTGGCTGGTCAGAACAGCGATGAAGCGCCACACATCATTTTATTCCCAGAAGTTCCATTCGACAGAGAAACTTTCTTGGCTCGCGTTGATGAAGCCGTTAAGAAGCATGGTTACTGCGTGATCGTAGCATCAGAAGGTGCGCAATATGAAGATGGCCGCTTTGTTGCCGATGCGGGCCAGAAAGATGCATTTGGTCACACTCAATTGGGTGGTGTTGCACCAACCCTAGCAAACATGGTGAAACAAGCATTAGGCTACAAGTACCACTGGGCTGTAGCAGATTACCTTCAACGTGCAGCACGCCACATCGCTAGCCGAACTGACGTTGAGCAAGCATATGCGATGGGTAAAGCAGCAGTTGAGTTTGCGGTTAGCGGCAAAAATGCAGTCATGCCAATTATCGTTCGCGAGAACTCTGCTCCATACAAATGGAGCATTGGCGAAGCACCATTAAGCCAAGTTGCTAACCAAGAAAAGAAAATGCCTATTCACTATATTACCGATGACGGCTATGGCATTACGGCGGAATGTCGAGAGTACCTATCGCCTCTTATTCAAGGTGAAGATTACCCACCTTACGACGATGCCGGTATGCCACGTTATGTAAACCTCGTGAACAAGATCATCGAGAAAAAACTTCGTACAGATTTTGAAATCTAAAACGAAAAAGGAACAGACGAAACTTCTGTTCCAGCTTCTTTAAAACAGGCGATAGGCTTAGTCGCTCATCGCCTGTTTTTCTTTCTGACGCGCAAGCCCTAAAGCCGGTCTTACTCCGAGGCGCCCAATATAGGCTTTAAGGTTTTCTTGCTCGATGCTTTGACCAAAACTCATTCCCCAAAACAAGCAATGCCCCAATAGTATGTCGGCGGCAGAGAATGAATCGCCCAAAATATAATCTTGCTGCCCTAAGCCCTTGCTCAGCAAATCCAAAGCTACCTGAAACTCATAGACCGACGTCGCTTCCATCTCGCGCACACGATAGTCTTTCGGCAAAGCAAACTTGTGCTTTCCTATGGTCCATAGAGGTTGCTCTAGTTCTGCAATTGCAAATACGCTCCATTGGTCATACTGAGCACGACGAAAAGCGCTGTATGTTGGAATCAGTTCTGCCTCGGGCTTCAATGTGCAGAGATAATTCATGATCGCTAAGGATTCAGTGATAATGCCTCCATCAACACGAATGGCAGGCACCTTGCCCCCTGCATTGAGCTCTAGAAATGACGTCTGTCTGGCTTCACCTTTCATGAGATCGACAAGTTGGAAGCTGTAATCCAAGCCCAACTCTTCGAGCAACCAAGTCACACGCAAAGTGCGGGTGTTTGGGTAACCATATACCGTTAACGACATTCATCACTCCTTAGTTTTTATTTTTCCAGCATCAAGACTAATCCCAGTCGCGAAAACAATGCAAGCATTACCAAACCCAAATACGCAGTAGCGCCCGTAAGGTCTATAATGCTTCATCGCAAAAGTGGAACTTTACTATGTCATTTAAACATCTTAGTTGTGCTCAGCTCGCATCTTGGCTGAGTGATTCAGAAAACACGGTCACCGTAATCGATATTCGAGACCAAATGTCTTTTGAGCAAGGCCATATAAACGGTGCTGCTCACATCGACAATTCAAATGTGGAACACTTTATTGCAAACACAGACCTTAACAAACCATTGGTAGTTTGTTGTTATCACGGCAACTCAAGCCAAGGCGCTGCAGACTACTTTAATGCACAAGGATTTAAAGAAACCTTTAGCCTAGATGGCGGTTTCGAAGAATGGCGTCAGATTGCAGCCACTCTCACGACGGATTAAGCACCTTTATTGATAAAAGGAAACACAATGCGCTCAGCTCTCATTTCAGGCCAAGCTCAAAACAATATTATTTTAGTACTCGAAGATAACTACAAAGATTGGCTTAGTGATCAACATAACAATGATCAATTGTGGTTAGAAAGTATTAAGTTTGAAGGAAAAGGACATTCGACTTTACCGTCTGAGAATAATTCCTTAAAGATCATTTGCTGTATACCAAGTCTAGATAACTTCTTTCTAGCTGGAGATCTCGCGAAACAATTGCCGCTGCATACTTATCAAATTGATCTAAGTGCACTGACACATTACGGCAATGTCGATCAAGAAACCTTAGCACTTACGCATTTTCGCTTTGCTGTTAGCTGGGGACTAGGCGCCTATGAGTTCTCTCAGTATAAAAAAACAACTAAAGAAAAAGCTTTGCTTGCCATCGATGATGAGAGCCTGTTGTCAGAAGCCAATAATATGGTCGAGTCTATCGTACTTACGCGCGATCTAATCAATACTCCCGCCTCAGATATGATGCCCGAAGATCTAGCGCAAACCATGCAAGCTCTCGCAAGTGCTTACGAAGGCAGCTTCAGTGAAATTATCGGCCAAGAACTTTTAGATCAAAACTACCCACTTATTCACGCTGTTGGCCGAGCTTCTGTGCATGAGCCTCGCCTACTCGAACTCGTTTGGGGCGACGAAGACGCGCCAGCTATTACACTAGTTGGTAAAGGTATCTGTTTTGATAGTGGCGGTCTGAATATTAAAACTGGCAACTTCATGCGTCAGATGAAAAAGGATATGGGCGGCGCTGCACACGTGCTTGGCTTGGCCAAGCTCATCATGGCACAAAACCTTCCAATTCGATTACGTGTTCTCGTTGCTGCGGCTGAAAACGCTATATCTGGTAATGCATTTAGACCCGGCGATATTATTGAATCTAGAAAAGGCCTTACGGTCGAAATAGACAATACCGACGCTGAAGGTCGTTTAGTTCTTTGCGATGCATTGGATGATGCATGTAGCGAAAGCCCCGAGCTGATTATTGACTTTGCCACATTGACCGGCGCATGCCGCGTAGCACTGGGCACAGAACTCCCTGGCTTCTTCTGTAACGATGAAGAAGTGGCTGCAGGACTCAACGAAAGCGCTCTAGATTGCTTAGATCCTATTTGGCGCCTACCGTTGCACCAAGCCTACAACGACATGCTTAAAAGCCATTTTGCCGATACCCTGAATTCAGCAGAAACCGGATTCGGTGGCGCTATCACAGCTGCACTATACCTCGAAAAATTCATTAGCAATGAAACCCCTTGGGTGCATTTCGACGTCATGGCTTGGAACCTCAGAGGCCTCCCAAGCCGTCCAGTTGGAGGTGAAGCATTGGGCTTACGAGCGGTATATGAATATCTAAAACAACGTTTCGCGTAACTCGAAGAACTTCATCAAAGAGGAAGCAGCATGGCTATAAAAAAACTAAAAAACGAAGCTGAACTTTTAAAAGAAGCTATTCGCATTGGGGTGATGTATTGCGAGAAGCGTGGCGTTGTAAAGTTTGAAGCGAATGATAAGCAAGACGATAAAATTGAATATATCTACAAGCTTTTGGTTCACGACAAACAAATTCAACCGCTGGCAAAGCAAGATATGGATACGCCACGAATGAAGCATAAGCTCGTTCTGTGGCTGCATAAACAATTACCCGAAAATCATCCTCTGAAGTAAATCTACTAATGCAAGATACGACTCCCAAGCTTTATTACGTTTATGACCCCATGTGCGCGTGGTGCTGGGGTTATCGGCCGACTTATCTCGCATTAACTGAATCGCTCAAAGAACGAGGTATCACACTCACAAAGCTACTGGGTGGTCTTGCCCCAGACAGTGATATACCGATGCCCTTAGACATGCGCGAAGCCATCGAAAGCTACTGGTACAAAATTTCTGATCTGCTAGGTACCGAATTCAATCACGCGTTTTGGCAACAAAATACGCCACATCGCTCTACCTATCCAGCCTGCCGAGCAGGCTTAATTGCACGGGATCAAGGCAAAGAAGAACAGATGAACCTTAAGATCCAAGAAGCATATTATTTGAATGCAATGAATCCTTCAGACACGAGTGTTTTGTGTCAGTTAGCTGAAGACATCGGTTTTGAGAAAGAACAGTTCGAGACTGATCTGCATAGCGATATAACCAGAAAACGCCTGCATGATGAAATACGATTCGCCCGCAGTATTGGAGGGAATAGTTTTCCGTCTTGGATTTTGGTGAAAGATCAGCAAGCCATGCAGCTGCCTCTTGATTATCAAGATCACCGCGCTGCTCTGACAATCATTGAGGATGCATTTGCGTCATGACATCTGCACCCGAACAAACTATTAGCAACAAGAAAGAACAATTCATCGAACTCGCAAAAATGACGTGGCCCATGTTGATTGGGATTGTCTCGCTAATGAGCTTCCAACTTGTGGATTCGGTTTTCATTGCGCGGCTAGGCGTTGAGCCTCTGGCAGTGGTTGGCTTCACCATCCCTATTTACCAACTTTTTATTGGTATTCAGGTCGGTATTGGCATTGCGACAACGGCGCTTATCTCGCAACTCATTGGTGCCAGAGAAGACTGTAAGGCCCGCGATTTAGCCGGATTAATCGTAATCGTTGGCTCCGCTTGCTTTGCATTTTTAGCCGTACTAACTTGGCTGTTTAGATACCCGATTATTCGAGCATTGGGCGCGACTAAAGAGCTAATGCCGTTTATTGATGCATTCTGGGCAGTATGGCTAGTGGGCGCTTTTGCCGGCGGATTTTTGTATTTCGGATACAGCATTGTCCGAGCTAACGGCAATACGCTCATTCCAGGATTAGGCATGGCTGGCACTAGCCTGCTCAACATTGCCTTAGACCCGATATTCATCTTCACCTTTGATCTAGGTTTAGCCGGCGCCGCATGGGCCACATTATGCTCTTTTAGTATCGGCTGCCTTTTTGTTTATCCATTTATTTTGAAAAAGAATTGGCTGCATTTCAGTGATGCATTTGAAAACGCTATTGAAAAGATCAAACAAATTTTAGCGGTTGCCCTACCTGCTATGACTAGCCAATTACTTCCAGCTCTCTCTTCAATGCTAGCCACGATGCTTGTTGCCCAACATGGGACGGAAAGCGTTGCTGCTTGGGGCCTCGGCATTCGTGTTGAGTTTTTCTCAATCATTTTAGTCTTGGCAATGACAATGTCTCTTCCCCCAATGATAGGAAAGAGCTATGGCGCGAAGAACTTTGATGACATTCAGATATTACTCAAGCTTGCTGTGAAGACAATCATCGCATGGCAACTCTTACTTGCGTTGATCCTTGTATTATTTGACTCCAGCATCAGCCATGCTCTTGCGGGCAATGAGGACATTGCTTCATTACTGGCGCTGTATATCGTCATCATTCCGTTTAGCTATGCATTTCTTGGCATTTGTATGGTCTTAGTGTCTGCCGCAAATGCTATTAGCCGCGCAATGGATGGCTTAAAAATTTCCTTCGCCCGACTATTTATTTGTTATCTTCCATGTTTGTTCATTGGCTCTGTGTTCGGCGATTTAATGGGCTTAATGATAGGCGCTGCCGTAGGCAATGTGCTGGCAGGCATAATCTCGATATGGATGTTTAAATCATCCTTCAGAAAAGCCAAAACTAGACGCTTACTTCCACCATAGTTTCTGCGGGTATTGAGTTATCGAACGCAGCTGACTTTTTAGCAGGCAAAAAAATACCCCTCAGTAGAGGGGTATTTTAATTCCACTTAGCTCTTAAGCCGTTTTTGCAAAACTTAAAGCCTGGCTATAGAAACGCTCCGGTAAGGTAATGACCGTCTCAAAGGCTCGGAAGTCATCGCCATCGTTACCACCTGTTAAACGAAGCTCGATTGACCCACCTTCGCTCTCTAGGAATTGGCGAACTGCATCCATTCCAACACCGCGGCCACTCAAGTTGCTCACCTCTTCTGCAGTAGAGAATCCTGAAGTGAATACCAAGTTCGCAATGTCTTGCGCGCTGAGTGCTGCATCTTGCTCAATAATTCCCTTGTCTACAGCTAATGAACGAATTTTCGCAATCGCGATACCTCGACCATCGTCTGAAACAATGAATTCGGCGTTCTGTTTATTCACTTGCGTATTAATCGAGATAAGACCGTTTTCGTTCTTACCCTTCTCTGCACGCTCTGTCGCACCTTCAATGCCGTGATCCATTGCATTACGCAACACATGCATAAAGATATTATTCATCATGCTGTGAACGCGGCCATCAATAAACAACTCTGCATCGTTTACACGAACTTCTGGTGCGGGCTTATCAAGCTGCTCAGCCATTGACGCGAGCGAACTTAAAGGCTCAGAGATCACCTCAGACAAGGTTTTAGATTCGATAGAAAGCAACATGCTATAGGCTTCTGAAACAACTTCTTGTACATCGTTGTCCATCGATTTTTCAGTAAGACGCTTAATGCTATCTAACCACGAAGCTACGCGTTCTGAGTCTAGATTTACACCTTGTGCTGCAACACCATCACGACCTAGCTTGTCATGATAAATCGTGTCGTACTCAGCAAGAATCTCCTGCGCTTCACGCAACTCTTCGAGTAATTCATTCTGCTTCCACTCACGCGAATCATCATTACGTAAAGCATCATAAGTAGATTCAACTTCATGCACTACGTCAGTCAAATAACTCAAACCATACGTACGCGCATTACCCTTAACGGTGTGCATATTTCTGAATAGCTCGGCAATAACATCCGCAGATTTTCCAGCGTTGTTCTTAATAGCCTGCTGACATGCCGCCATGAACTGCTTAGAACTACGGAGGAATTCAGCAAATTTCGCTGCATCGATCGCAAGCACTTCACCAATTAATTCCAACTCACGCTTCTGACCTTGCGCCGCTAGCTCTAGGGCACGGATTTCAGTTACGTCGCGCACAGTAATCATCAGACGCTCGATCACATCATCATTCACGATTGGATCCCAGTCCAACTCGAGAACTTTTTCACGACCATCATCGAAACCAATGGTCATCTCATTCACAAGACAATGTGAGTTGAACTCAAACATCATTTCGTCTTCACCAACAATCGCATCAACTGCTGTAATGTTCTGATCTCGCGCATCAGAGCCTAGTGTTGTATTCGCGAAAAGAAGATCATTTACATTTCGTCCAGCGATACGATCTGTTTCAAAAATCTGCTCCAGATACGCCGCATACTCTTTGTGCACCACACCACCTTCGGTCACTGTAAATAGGCCTTGGTGCATGTTTGCCATCATATTTGCGATGTCTTGGTTCTTTTGATGAAGCGCAGCCGTACGTTCCTCAACTTTCGCTTCAAGAGTACGATTATGCTCTTCGATCACTTCACGCATACGAATGTTTTTAATTGTTGTAACAAGTGACTGAGCAACAGAGGACACATACTCATAATCACTATCGGCAAAACTCACCTGCTTTACGTCTCCAGATAAATTGATCACACCAACTAGCATGTCTTTATCTATAAGCGGAACACATAAAAGTGCTTTAGGTGCTACTTCTTGCTCACCCTGAACATAAGACTTGTCTTTCTCAGTATTAGGAACAAAGATAATTTGCTTAGATTTTGCAGCCTTACCAATAATACCTTCACCAAGCTCAAAGCTTGTAGGCTCAACATCGGCTGAAATAGCTTTCGGTGGGAAATGCGCCTTAACGACTAGCTCTTGCTTTTCGTTAGTTAAATAAACCGAACCTGCACTCACGCCCATCTTTTCATGCATACTCTGAAGTACTTCTTCCAATGCAGTGTTTTGGCTCTGCGCACCGGCTAAGGTACCGCCGATTTTATTAAGTTTTGCGAGATCTGCCATCTTCTTCTGAATAGCAGACCGCATAGAGTTAAAGTTTTGCGCCGCGAGTAATACGAGAACAATTAAAAGAACAATGGATGATTTAAAGCCAAAATCTAAACTACCCAATACTTCACCTTGCAAGAAGCTGAACTGAACATCTGCACTCTTAAGCAGCTCATCCAGACCTTCAACGGATTGCGATACCGCAGCATCCGCTTCGCGAAGTTTTGCTCGAGCCAGTTCGATTTGCTCAAGCTCTGTCATCTTGTAATCGATAATTGAAGGCGTTTTATCGAAGTGAGCACTCAACTCTGCGTATGATTGTTCAACTGTATCAAGCAGGGTCACATCGCCGAATGTTTTAAAGACGTCTGCACCTTTGTCATACCAAAGTTTGGAATCTTGCAGTGCAAACTTAAAGTCATCCATGGTAGACAGAGCATTCAGGTCTGTCGTGCGCTGCACTTCTTCTACCGTCTTAAGGATTGAAAGAGCATTCGCATCTGCTTGGTTTGCGAATCCAGCAACGAGCTCCATATTCTCGGCATCTTTACCGTCTGCCATGAAGTACTGTAGATCGACTAATGAGCCACCTAGCGCATCAGCCATATCGAAAAGTGTCCCGGCCTCGTTATGCATTTGCTCATTAGCCAGCAAAGTAGCCGACTTTGCTTCGAACATTTCAGTTACTGCGAAACGATAAAAGTCATAATTACTCTTAATGCCGATAACAAGGGCTTTCATATCCGCATCATCTTTTGCAAGTTCTTCCAGGCTCTCATAAAGACCGCCAAAGTCTTTAACACCTTGATCAAACTTACGCTTATAAACGCGAATACTATCTGCATCTTCAGCGTTGAATGCTAAACCGCTTAATTTCGCGAGTTTTAGCAATTGAATCTGAACCTGATTACTTTCCTTTACGACCGGTACCGCGGTTTGGTTAACTCGCGACGTCGATTCGTTGATGTCATTTAAATTCCATAAAGATGAGAGTCCTGAGCTCAATATCAAGATAATAATGAACGCAAAACCAAATCCGACTTTCTGGTTAAAACTCAGCTGAAACATTTTAAATTTGCCTCTGTTTATTATTTTGGCCTTCAAAATTNACTCTAGATTAAAATTTGAGAAAGTCGAAATTTTGACCAATATTTTCATTATTTTTATAAAAATAACGTCGCGCCGTAGTAAAAAAGTGACGTAAGTCCTTGTTTTATCGTTAAAGCTTACAAAGAAGGTCAAAAAAAAGGCAGTTTGTATAGATAGTGCTAGGCTAATTTTATAACCGTAAAAAAATAAAAAACGCGCAAAATAAAAAACAATAGCTTCATTATCAGTTCAGCGAGTAACCATGACCACAATTCTAGTTTCTGCATTAGTAGTAAGCATTGCTCTTATTATTTTCTTAGCTGTAAAGAGTATCAAGACAAGCAAGCTGCTCTCAGCACAAGTAGCCGAGACCAGCGCACTACAAAACAGCATCAGCTCAATGATTGAGACCTCAGAACTCGATACCCTCAAACAAGAGTTCAAACTTGATCAAGCAAGTATGAATAGCAAGTATGCAGAGCTAGAGCACGAGTTAGCACATACCAAAGAACTTTCTCTAAACGAAAAGAACGAGCTCGCACAGAACTACGAAGCGCAGATTCAATCTCTTCGCCATGAACACGAACGCGAGCAATTCTTCCTCACAGAAAAATTAGAGCACGTAGAGAAAGACTTGGCAGAACTAACCAACCTTCTAGTGACGTTTGAACGCTGGCACGAAAGCCTGACACAGTTGATGGAACACAACGCCGAAATGCATCATCAAAACCAAGAGTTCTTCAACATTGTTAAGCAGATTGTGATTCTTGCCTTGAATGCCGCGATTGAAGCTGCGCGCGCTGGAGAGCATGGCAAAGGCTTTGCTGTCGTTGCTGACGAAGTACGAAGCCTTGCCATGCGCAGCCAAGAGCTCAGTGAGAGCTATAAAGAAAATCTTAACAAGAATGACTTTTTAACCACGACAACATTCCAAGACATTCAAGCTGGCGGAAAAATGATTCTGACAGATGTATCTGCAACGAATGAAATTGTGAAAGACCTCATTAGTCGCGTGCAAGTAGCATAACGAGAGGTATAGAAGATGAGTCAACTCGATTTCAACCGAGAAATTCAGCGATTATTCAAATCTGCGATGGATGAAACCTACTACTCAAGTGAAGGCATCGATGTAGTCAGCAGTGACACTAACCACTCAACGCACGAAGAATTCGAACAGTTTTATATGCTCACGATCTCTTCTCAGGAATTTCGTGTGCTCACGCTGATTCATCTCAATCACGACGATCAGAGCCGTGCTTACGTAGCGCAAAAGCTGAATGCTACAAGCGAAAGCCTAGGCGACGAACGCTTTTATGACTTTATTGGTGAGCTTGGCAACACCTTGTGTGGCTCAATCAAAAGAGGAATCAACGCATTTATTCCGAGCCTTGGCATGTCTACGCCGAATCGCTTAGAAGCTGGCAGCATGAAATACATGCTGTCTCAAAGACCAAGCTATGAAGCACACCAACATGTTGAGATAAATGGACAAACACTTTTTCAATGCAGCGTTTACGTATGCAACAAAGAAGAATTGAATTACGAGATTAAGCCAGTTTCTTTTGCAGAAGAAGAAATTGAAGACACCGAGTGCGGTGAACTAGAGCTATTTTAAATATAAGAAGAGGCAGTAATGACAAAAGAAACACAGATTGTCAGTAAAGTATTAGTACACGAATGCAATGATGACGCCCTAAGTGTATTGAAAGATGTATGCACAAAGCACAACCTTATTGGTTTAAAGGTTTGCACCGGCAACAACACAATTGGCCTGCGCGACGCCTCTAACGAAATTAGCGAAGTCATGGCATCAAACGTAGATTTAGGTGCTGTATTTTTATCAGAAGCCAAAGATTTAAATGGCGTTAGCGGCTTGAAGCTATGCACAAAGATCCATAGAGCACGCCCTGAACTTCCTATCTTTATGCGTCGTGAACATACCGATAGCATGGATGACCTTCCTCCATCAATTCAAGAAGCTCTAGCTGGCTGCTACCAAGTCGAAGAAGCTGACAAACTCAATGAACTTGTCGACAACTATATCTGCAGCATGTACTACCCTGCAGAGCTTGCTAGCGGTGTGATTGATCTATCTAAGGAAGCATTTGAAAGCATCATTCCGGGAGTAGAAGTACGTAACGATCTACCCTACTTGGTTAAAGATCAAATTATATACGGAGAGCTGTTTAGCCTAATTCCGCTAGAGAGCGACTGGTGCCGTGGCTATATGATGCTTCAAACAACAGAAAACGAAGTATTAGACCTAATTCGATCTGGCGCATCTCATATTGAAAAAACGCAACCAGATTCGCGCGATAGCAACGGCATTCTCAACGAAGCAACAAACCTGATCTGGGGAAGCATTCGCTCACGCTACTTCACAAATGAAGTCAGCAGCGAAGGCCTTCGCACACAAGTCCCTATCATGGTCAACCACCAACGCAAGCACATTTCATTCGGCTCAACAGAACCGCAGTTATGCTTCAAGTTTACTTTGCATGACCCGCAAATGCGCTTCCCGGACATTACTTTATACCAGCGCCTAATCTTCAACTTGAGCTGGTCTCCAGAGAAGTTCGCAGAGAGTGAAAAAGCGGTCGATGAATTCGTTGATAACGGCGAATTGGAGTTTTTTTAAACAATAACTTGCACTTACAGCGAAACAGCTATAATCAAAATTAAGCAGTACTAATAAAATTAAGAAAAAGAAAGGCTTGGCCTTTCAGCAGAAGCAAACGCGAGGAAAGCATCATGGCACAAATACTAGTAGTTGATGATTCAGCAACTGTACGTAACGAAGTAAGCAGCTTTTTAGCCGCTAATGACCTAAGTGTAGAAGTAGCAATAGACGGTAAAGACGGTCTTGATAAGCTACAGCGCGACAGTCAAATTAAGCTCGTTATTTCAGATGTGAACATGCCAAACATGGACGGTTTAACCATGGCTGAAAAGGTACGTAGCGACCTTAACAACCAAGGCGTAAATATTATTATGCTCACAACAGAAAGCGACCCACGCATGAAGGCTCGCGGCAAAGCGGCTGGCGTAAAAGGCTGGATTGTTAAGCCATTCAAAGGCGACAATGTTGTTGGTAGCATCAAAAAGTTAGTTGGCGCAGCATAACGAGCCAAACACCCAGACATAAAAAAACGGCGCTTTTAGCGCCGTTTTTTTATGTTCCAAATAAAGGGAAAAGTACTTAATCCCGTAACAATAAAGCTCTACTTCCCTGCTCTATATAGAGCACTATGGCAATGGATAAAACTCAAAGTAAATAAGCGGACCAAATGCCACAAGAATCAAGGTTGTCCCCATAACGAGTAATGGCAAGATAATACGCTCATGACGATAGTAGAAAGTGTCACCTTCTTGTAATGCCAATGTCACCTCTTTATCACCAACAACCTGTCTCGTTAACAAGTGATTCAATGACACTGGCGGACTCAAATAACCCAACTCAAACGCCATCAATGCGGTCATCCAGAAGTGAATAGGATGAATCCCTTGAGCATAAGCTACCGGCGCGATGGTACCCGTCACCAAAATCAACGCACCGAACGGATCCATAACCATTCCGATCAGCACTAAGAACAAGACCATAAAGATCATTGCAGCATATTGCGATTCAAATACTTCTGGAATTTCTAGTACGCCGCCCCCACGCTCGATGATGCCGCCAACTGTAAATGAACACGCCATCAGCATTAGCAAAGCACCAATCTGAATAGCAGAATTATCTACAGCCTTATGAAACGCCGACGACACTGTCGGTGCGGCCATAGCCGTTTTATTGCGCTCTTCAAAGTCTGAACTGAACTTTCTCTCCCAGATCAACACAATGGCTACCAGCACAGGTAAAACGATCGGCGCAGAAAATTCATCCAAATAGGTATCTAGCAAATAGGCGTAAACAACTAAGGTACCAGCCAAAATAGCAATATATGGAATCAAGGGCTTCGCAAGTCTTAAAGACGGCATCAATGCTTCGCTCACCGGCGCAGGATTCAAAGGCTCTTTTTTGGTAATCAATGCAAATACAGCAAATACCACCATGCTTAACAAGAACACCCTAAAGCCCCAATGGAACAGCTCGTCCGTCACGACCTCTTTGTTAAGAATCGCGATACCTACGACCAACAAACAAGGGCGTAATACAACACCAGAGCCAGTCATCGCGGTCACGGCAAGTGACAACTGCCTGCGCGTACCGACACGACGCATCTCCTGATAAACCACTGCACCCATAGCGATAATGATGATACCTGAGGCTCCTGTGTAAGCCGTTGGGTATGCCATCAACGCAATTGCCACAAATGCCATCATTTCGGGCGGAAGCTTCCAAGGACGGAATACATCAAACAACTTCGCACCTAGAAGTGTTTCTTTTAGCATCATGCCGGCAAGAATATAAAGACCAATCGCCAAATGAAGATTGGTGAGCTGGAAGATCTGCGTGAAATAAATAGCGATGCCCGGCAAATGACCTTCTGTAATAAAGAAATGAAAGCACGCTGCGAGTAACATGAAGGTTTGAATTGGAATCGTAAGTAAGGAGCGCAGCCATCCACCACCCTCTTCTAACTCATCACGACGCGGAGTGAAGAACTGATAGACGTTAATCGCAGACAACACCGCACAGCCTCCCATGAGCGCAAAGAACAACTCTGGATTGGTCACTTCGGTTCCTGAATTCAACGACCCGATGTAGAAGGCATACCCAGAAACGCCAAGGCCGACATGAGAAATAAACTGCGCCGTAGTCGAAATATAGTGATCTTTAAAATGGTGAACCGCTCTAAAAGCAATATGGCTGCGCTTAGCGGTTGCCACAATCGTGGCGAGCATTAATAGACTTATTAAGGTCAGCTTCTGATGCGCGATCGCAAACAAACTAATGTCAGCAAACACGTGCTCCAAGGAGCGGAATACCTCAACTGAAGGAGTAAGGTTTTGATCGTAAATAGCGGCTTCATCATGCTTCTTCTGACAAACCCTGAGCTGTCGCACCAATGACTCTCGTGCCGAGTCTCTATCAAAATCATCAACCAACAGTGAAAACGCTTCATTTTCAGCAATATGCTCTTGCTCTAGAACATCTAAGCGACTGTCTATGTCTTCTTGTGGGTCACACTCCGTAATCGGACGATCGCCTCGCAACACAAAATAGTCATCCCACAAATATGCACCAAGTTTAAGCATTTGCGCATGCATATTTTCACTCGTACCGGATGTAATGGTGCCGAGCAATAACAGCAAAATAATTCCTGTAAGAATAGCTTGAGATATCTTTTTAAATTTTGAAAAAGGAGAAGATGAAACTGGAGATGGATCTGAATTAGCTGAAATATCGCTCATCACTGACTCGTCATTATTTTTGTTAATACAAACGAAAGCTTTTTTGAATACTGCTAGCTATTGTGCCAACAAACTTAAGTAAGATGTTGATACATAAGGAAGAGCGAGTACTTCGTCACGTTTTAAAGGATGATAATTCTGGCCGAAAAACTCGCAACAGATGATATGCGTTGCGGCCAACTAGCGAAAATTATTCGTCGCCCAGGCGCCGTTTAATGCCGCAGATTTTGCCAACCTGTAATTGTCATGATCTTGAATTGCCTCAATAAAGCGCGCTAAGCCTCTCTCTGCCTCAACTCTCGTGCCAAAAGGACCAAGGTCTTCACCCTCTCGTGTGGCAATGTAATACTGACCATCAATAACTTGAAGGCGTTCAGAGCGAAAGTAAGTCGCTTCGCCTTCTCCTTTACGAAACTCCATTGCAATATTTCCTTGTCTACCTGATATTGATCTGTGCTGGCATCAAACAACACGAATACGAATACCACGCCACTAATCACAAACCTTATCTAAGTGAACCGCAAGTGCCGCGAATTATCTCTTATACTTCGGCCATGTCTCCTTTGGATTCAAGCCAAGACTTACGATCCGCTGCTCGCTTCTTACCAAGCAGCATATCCATGTTTTCGACAGTTTGAGCATGATCATCGATTGTTAGCTGAACTAATCGACGCGTGTCGCGAGCCATTGTTGTTTCACGCAACTGCATTGGATTCATCTCACCCAAACCTTTAAAGCGCTGAACATTCACCTTGCCACGTTTTTTTTCTGCTTCGATTCGATCAAGCACACCCTTGCGCTCAGCTTCATCCAAAGCATAAAACACTTCTTTACCCACATCGATACGATACAAAGGAGGCATCGCAACATAGATATGACCAGCTTCAACGAGTGGTTTGAAGTGGCGTACAAATAGAGCACATAAAAGTGTCGCGATATGAAGACCATCAGAGTCCGCATCAGCAAGAATGCAAATCTTGCCATAACGCAATCCTTCTAGATTATCTGATCCTGGATCCACGCCCACTGCGACAGCAATATCATGGACTTCTTGGGAGGCAAGAATTTCGGCAGAATCTACTTCCCAGGTATTAAGTATCTTACCGCGAAGCGGCATGATGGCTTGATACTCACGATCTCGTGCTTGTTTTGCGGAACCACCAGCAGAGTCACCCTCAACCAAGAACAACTCTGAACGCAATGCATCTGCCCCAGAACAATCCGCCAACTTGCCTGGCAGTGCTGGCCCTGAAGTCACTTTCTTACGAACAACCTTTTTACTTGCTCGCATACGCTTTTGGGCATTACTAATACACAGCGTCGCTAGCTGTTCCGCTTCATCAGTGTGTTGGTTAAGCCACAAGCTAAATGCGTCTTTCACTACACCCGAAATAAACGCAGCAGCCTCGCGTGAAGATAATCTTTCTTTGGTTTGACCTGAGAATTGAGGATCGCCTAACTTGGCAGATAAAACAAAACAGCTTTTATCCCAAATATCTTCTGGGCCAAGCTTTATGCCACGCGGCAATAAATTTCTAAACTCACAAAACTCTCGCATTGCTTCTAAACAGCCCGTTCTAAAGCCATTTACGTGCGTACCACCTTGCGCTGTTGGAATTAGGTTTACGTAGCTCTCTTGAGTGATTTCACCGCCTTCGGTTAACCACTGTATTGCCCAATCAACCGCTTCGCTATTGCCAGCCATCGACCCAGTAAACGGAACTTTCGGACAAGTTTCAAAGCCATCTGTCGCAGCAACCAAATAATCTTTTAAGCCATCCTCGTAATACCATTCATCCTTCTCATCCGTTTGCTTATTCTGAAAAATAACTTGCAAACCCGGACATAGAACGGCTTTTGCGCGCAAGACATGTCGAAGTCTAGAAATAGAGAATTTAACCGAATCGAAATACTGAGCGTCAGGCCAGAAATGCACTTTTGTTCCGGTATTTCGCTTACCAACGCTATCAATCACCTCTAAGCTATCGGTTTTATCGCCATCAGCGAATGCAATGCGATGTAACTTAGCATCGCGGCGGATAAAGACTTCAAGTTTTGTGGAGAGCGCATTAACAACCGACACCCCAACCCCGTGCAATCCGCCAGAGAAGTTGTAGTTATCGTTAGAAAACTTACCGCCCGCGTGTAATCGACTAAGAATTAGCTCGACACCCGGTAGTCCTTCCTCGGAATGAATATCAACAGGCATGCCACGACCATTATCGGTAACCGACAACGAGCCATCCTCGTGCAGCACAACCTCTATTTTGGTCGCATGGCCTGCTAAGGCTTCGTCGACGGAATTATCAATAACTTCTTGAGCAAGATGGTTTGGACGCGTCGTCTCGGTGTACATTCCGGGACGTTTTTTTACTGGGTCTAAACCACTAAGAACTTCGATCGAATCAGCGGTGTACTGCTTATTTGCGGATGAGCTTTCAGACATAATGAGAAGGACAAACTATTGAAATACAATTGCGCAAGAGCTTAAACAATTAAGGCGCTTGCGCCAATAGCTAAGGACTAAGATGGGGGATGTTTAAGAAACAAAGCCTATTGCGAAGAACGTAGGTTTCGATCTAATTGCGGATCAATTGTGTTAGCGAAGCCAGATTGTTCAGCAACGTTCTGATATGAAATCTCGAAAGACAGGCCGATTCTGTCGCGATCGACAACGAGTGATGAAGCATTATTTGATAAGCGATACGCACCCACCGCCTCTCCCTTGTCGAAGAGACGCGCATCACCATCACTATCCGTACTCGCCTCTAAGTAGTACTCACCTTCAGGAACATCAAAGAACTGAAAATTCGCCGTCGCATTCACATCATCAAAACGCTGCGCCCTGTATATGTCATATGAGCCCGCAGCCGCATTCACTTCTTGTTTGCGCAACAAATACACATAGACCCGAGACAATTGCCCAGCAACATCAGCGGCTGCTTTGAAAACAGGAACCGTTTCATTCAACAAAACCCCGCCATCCAAACGATACTCAACTTGTATCATTGCTTGCTGAGCTTGATCACTGACTTGGTCGGGATCAACAGTAATCACGTAACGACTAAAGCCCTGCGCATCGACACTATCTAAGGAAATGTCTAGCCAAGGAACATTTGCCGAAATCGACTCGATAGTAAGATCATCCGACCCTGCATTTCCTAAAAACAAACTTGCAGAGCTCGCATAGTTACCAAAGCTCAAATTAGACGGAAACACCTCTAGCTCATTCAAAGGATCAGCGCCTGCCGCATAAACCGCCTTCTGAGCATTAATCAAACCAGCACCATAAAATTGCTCAGGTACCCCTTGCTCAGTCAATTCACCACGTTCAAGTGCACGCAAAAACGAAGCGTTATCTAAAGATGGATCCAGTTCCTTCATTAACGCCGCAATCGCAGCAACATGCGGCGCCGCGAAAGATGTGCCGATCGACAACTCATACCGATCTAATCTACTTGGCGTGATGACGTCATCATCCACCCCATCAAAGTAAATCGAATTAATGTCTGTACCACCGGGAGCCATGACATCAACGTTGTCACCGAAGTTAGAAAATAATGATCTAAATCCCGTGTGATTGACGGAACCAACACCAAAAACCTCCGGGTAGTAAGCTGGGTAAAAAGGGAGATCAGATTGTTCATTGCCTGCGGCTGCAACAATAATCACACCTGTCGCTGCCGCATCACGTATCGCATCCTCAATGACAAAACTATTGATGTTAAGACCAAGCGATAAATTGATGATGTCAGCAGGATCATCAAGCTGACGACCATCTGTTGTGCGCAAACCCGCTGCGTATCGAATACCATCAGCAATATCAAACGCAGATCCTTCTCCCGAACTGCCTAGCACTCGAATAGGAATGATTTTCGCATTAAAGGCGGCACCGGCAATACCTTTAGCATTGTTAGTGTCTGCTGCAATCACACCAGCGACTTCCGCGCCATGAAAGGTTCCAAAAGCGACTTCTGTGGCATCCGCGTCACGACCATCACCATCACCATTCAGTACGTCCGATACAAAGTCATACCCGTCGCTGAACAAGATATTGGATTGAACATCTTCATGACTAGGTGCGACACCCGTATCAATCACAGCTACTCGAACACCCTGCCCCGACGCAAACTGCCATGCTTCAGGAAAAGATAACTGATCTAAATTCCACTGAAACGAACGCAAACTATCATTCACTGATAAGCCTGAGGCAGTCACTAAATAATCCGGTTCCGCATTAGCAACACCGCGCATCCCCTGCAACTGAGAGGCTAGACGCAGCGCTTTAAGCTTAGCTAAATCACTATGAATTCCATCATCAAGCTGCGACACCTCGCCAAATGCATTAACTATATTGACCCTAGCTGATGCGAGCTTGGCATAACCAGCTCGCGATAAACTCTCACCAGCAGCTAACGATCGTGAAGAGCGAAGGTGATAATTAACAGGAGACTGGGCAATAGAGCGTAAAGATACATAGTATTCGGCGTCTTCATCTGCAACAAATTCAACTTGTCTGGCCCAACGTATATCTTCACTAAAAACTGGCGCGCTTTGATTGCTCGATTTGAAGACTTGGAATCTTAAGTAAATAGACTGGTTTGTACCTGTGTCAGCCGGATAAGCCTCAAGCGAGAGTGTTTGTCCATTCAATAATGGCAAGGAATAGAAATCGCTATCATCACGAGCGAAAGAAAGCCCGTTGCTGTATGCGCCATTAGCTGCACTGACATAGCCACCAACAGAGCTAGGGTTGTTTAGTCTCTGCGCTTGGGAAAAGGAATTGTTATTGAGATTGATAGCGAAAGAGCCCGCGACCTGCGTGTCAGAATCTTGCGCCATAGATGATGTGAGTCGAAGGGTGCCTGAAATCGTTCGCGCTTGAGAAGGACCTCCTGCCACTAAACCGCCGTTGATACCTTGCGAGCCGTCAGCCTCAGAGCTACCGCCACCACAAGCAGTCAGAAGCATAGTAGCGAGCACTATGCACCACTCACCGATACGACCCTGTAAAGACCAATCCTTCAAAATCACAATCTAGTTCTACTCAAAAGACGATTGAAACAACATACATGCTGCTCATTATATTTTGAGTCTAGCAGTAGCAAGTAAAATATCTCTGCGGAGCATCGCCAAAACATCATAAATATCGCTCAATTAAGTAAATTTTCGTCAACTACAGTCTTGAGATCCCTTGAACACCATTGCTACTATGCATTGAGGCAAGGGAAAGCCGACCATAACACTATTTCAAGGATGAAATATGACAACGAAAAACACATTTCGTGCAGTTCTGTGCACGTTCATATTCTTAATTTCTGCCAACGCGCATAGCGCAATCATCTTTCAAGATGATTTTTCACGCATCAATAGCGACGATGTTGGGCCTGCATGGCTTACTAACGAAGCGCAAGACAACGATGTTGCAATCTATCTTGAACGACTTCGTTTACGAGACATACCTAGTGCCGGATTCACATTCGCTCAAATCGACATCGACACGCATAAGTACGCAAGCCTTGAATTAAGCTTTGATTGGCAAGTGCTAAGCAGCACTGAAAAGAGCGACACATTGCTAGTAGAACTTATGAATACGGCCGCGAAAAGCATTATCTTTGAAACGACCCTCGAAACTGCAGGAAGTTATAACGCCAGCATTTTATTATCAGATGCTGCCATTACATCTATCCGCTTTGCGCTTGACGTAAATAGCCAAACCGAGACGGTCTATCTCGACAATATTCAACTCGAAGGAATAAAGAACCCGGTGCAAAAACCTATCGCAAAGGTCGATGAATCGTCTTCATTTGGATTATTTCTTCTTGGACTTGCGGGGCTGATCTGCTGCAGATTACGAAACAACAACTTGGTTCAAAATAAAGCGCACAAGTAACGCGAGTGCAATCACAAACGATACGCCAAACAAAATACCAATAATGATGAAATGACTCGCTTTTCCCTTGCTGAAATCGCGTTTGGCATTTTTCGACTTTTGAACACCAAGCATTGCATACAAAACACTTTGCGTCGTCTGCCACAGGGTCATCTCATTCCCTTTGGCATCTGGGTCACTCGATATCTCTTTTTGCTTAGACATATTTAGCACCTATCGATTATCAACAATAAGCGACAAGCTACTGCTTAATCACCAAATGGAGTGCCTCTACCGACAAGGCATCTAAATCCATCGACCCTTTTGGATCATACCATGTCGTCGTCCAACTAATAGCCCCGGTTAATAGGCGTCTTAAGACAAATGTATCACCCTGCACTTTGCCATCTGATTTGGCAGCCTCAAGCGTCTGCATCCAAATGCCTTCATATTCACTGCGTAAGCCAAGAATGTAGTCTTGCTTCTCTTCTGAAAGACTTCGCCATTCATAGACGAGAACAGACATTGCATCGCCAGTTACGCCGTTGATCGCATCTATCTCACACTTGATGAGCGCGAGTAGTTTGCTCTCAATGCTGTCTGCTTCTTCTATACGGCGACGCATTAAATGCGTGTTGTAGATAACAACCTCTTTCATCATCGCTAACAGAATCTCTTCTTTCGATTTGTAGTGATGAAAAATGCTGCCAGATTGAATGCCGACAGCCGCTGCTAAGTCTCTTACCGTCGTACGCTCGTATCCCTTGACACGAAATAGCTTCGCCGCTTTTGCAAGCAATCGTCCTTTAGGCGTTCTAGGGTCTGTCACCTCACCTTGCTCGACAAGATCATCGACTAAATCAAGTTTTTCTTGTTCAACAATAACGGCCACCAGCCACTCCCTAGAAATAAGTATTTACAAAAAACTGATAATAACGAGCTTGCGAACTATTTACAAACCAAGCACTTGCTTGGTAAGGTGCTGACACCAAAAATGAGTAACCCATCTCATCTGCTTTTTTAACTCAGTTTCACGTCGCGAGTAGCGCCGTCTTAGACAGGAAAAAACGCACAATGGCAGAAGCGAAAAAAATAAGAATTGGTTGCGCATCAGCGTTTTGGGGTGACACCGAAACCGCAGCACAGCAACTCGTCGATAAAGGCAACATCGATTACTTGGTTTTTGACTATCTCGCAGAAATCACCATGTCGATTATGGCTGGTCAGAAAATGAAAGATCCGAGCGCTGGCTTTGCACCAGACTTCGTGAAGACGGTCATGGCACCTCTTCTTGAGAAAATCAAAACCCAAGGCATTAAAGTGATCAGTAATGCCGGCGGCGTAAATCCAGCAGCGTGCGTAGAAGCATTAAAAGCGATAGCAGAAAAAGCGGGTATCGAATTAAAGATCGCTATGGTCGATGGAGACAACGTCCTTCCATTAAAGAAAAAGCTCGCTGATCAAGGCGTCGTTGAAATGTTCTCTGGCACACCTATGCCTCCTATGTTCGTAAGTATGAATGCATACTTGGGTGCTCCAGCCATTGCGGCTGCTCTTGCTGAAGATGCTGATATTGTCATTACCGGTCGCGTAGTCGACAGTGCAGTCGTTCTCGGCGCCATGATGCATGAATTTGATTGGTCATGGAGCGATTACGACAAACTCGCTCAAGGCTCTCTAGCTGGACACATTATCGAATGTGGAGCGCACTGTACTGGTGGTAATTTCACTGACTGGGAACTGGTCAAAGATGGGTTTGATGACATGGGCTTCCCTATTGTAGAAATAGATCAAGACGCAGAATTTGTTATCACAAAGCCTGAAAAAACGGGCGGTTTAGTCACAACAGCAACGGTTGCAGAGCAAATCGTTTACGAAATCGGCGACCCAGAAAACTATATCCTTCCTGATGTTGTGTGTGACTTTACACAAGTGAAGCTAGAACAAGCCGCAGACAATCTCGTTCGGGTATCTGGCTCCCTAGGTAAAGCACCAACTGATCAATACAAAGTATCGGCCACCTACCCCGACGGTTTTAAATGTACCGTGACATTTTTACTTGCTGGCATCAATGCAAAAGCAAAAGCACAAGCCGTGGCCGAAGCCATTTTGTCTAAAACCTCACGTATGATCGAAGCAAAAGGCTTAAGACCTTATTCGGAAACCAGTATCGAACTACTCGGTTCTGAAGCCACATACGGCGAGCATGCCAAGGCTGAGATGTGTCGAGAGATTGTTGTGAAGATTTCTGTCGCTAGCCCAGACAAAAAGTCGCTTGTATTGTTTTCAAAAGAAATTGCTCAAGCCGCAACTGGCATGGCTCCGGGTATTACAGGCATTGTCGGAGGTCGCCCTACTGTTTGGCCGAAGATACGCCTCTATTCATGTTTGATTCCCAAGTCGACTGTCGATCTTGCAGTGAAGTTGGATGAGCAAACACTCGCAGTCAACCTGCCTCATGAAGACTTTGAAGCACTTTGCCCGAGCGAAAACTATGTAGGTGACGCACTCGAAACAGCAACACCTCACACCGTTCCGTTAATCAAGCTTGCTTATGCTCGCAGTGGTGACAAAGGCAATCATGCCAATATTGGCGTGATCGCAAGAGAGCCAGATTATATGCCATTTATTAAAGCAGCACTAAGCAGTGACGCTGTCGCGAACTTTATGCGACATACCTTAGATCCTAAAACCGGTAAGGTAACGCGTTGGAATATGCCCGGATTCAGCGCAATGAATTTCCTACTCGAAAACAGTCTTGGCGGAGGCGGTGTCGCAAGTCTGCGCATCGACCCACAAGGTAAAGCCTACGGCCAACAGTTATTAGAGTTCCCAATTCCGGTTTCCCAAGAAATATACGCAAGTTTAGAGAAGTAAATCGATGTCAGGATATCAATCAGTATTAAAAGAAGGCCTGTTTGAAGGCAAAACCATGATCGTGACCGGCGGCGGTAGCGGCATCGGACGTTGCACAGCCCACGAACTTGCGCAGCTTGGAGCTCACGTTGTGCTCATTGGGCGGAAAATTGAAAAGCTCGAAAGCGTAAAAGCAGAAATCCTTGAAGACGGCGGCAGCGCTGAAGCACATGCCTGCGATATTCGCGACGAAGATGCCGTGAAAGTGTGTATCAAAGCCATCAAAGCAAATAACGAAATCATCCACGGCCTAGTGAATAACGCTGGCGGCCAGTTCCCATCCCCTCTTACGGGTATTAACCAAAAAGGTTGGGAAACAGTCGTGCGTACAAATCTGACAGGCGGCTTTTTGATGGCTAAAGAAGTGTACTTAGCCAGCATGCAAAAACATGGCGGCTCGATTGTAAATATCGTCGCAGACATGTGGGGTGGCATGCCAAATATGGGACACTCCGGTGCCGCACGCGCGGGCATGGTTAATTTCACTCAAACCGCAGCTGTGGAATGGGGCAACTCAGGTGTTCGCGTGAATGCCGTTGCGCCTGGGTGGATCATGTCGAGTGGTATGGATAGCTACCCTCCGGCATTGAAACCATGGATTCGCAGTCTAAAAGACGCCGTTCCTGTCAAACGCATGGGAACCGAAGCAGAGGTGAGTGCTGCGATCTGCTTCTTACTAAGCGACGGCGCTAATTTTATTAGCGGTGATTGTCTACGCATTGATGGTGGCGCCTCTCAAGGTGGTCGCGTATTCCCATTACCGAATGCGAAAAACTCAGAATCCTACGACGGTTTCCACCGTTCCGAAACGCCCGACATATTCAAAGACTAATAAAAAGGCCAAACACTAATGAGTATTTTGGAATCAATGATTGATGCTCACTCAGAGCAGTTTCAGGCAAACAAAGATGCCATGCAGGCCCATATCGATAGCTTCCGTGAAATCGAACAGAAGGTTCTCGATAAAGAACTGCAGGCAAAAGAGAAATTTCAGAAACGTGGAAAACTTTTACCTCGTGAACGCATCAATCTCTTGCTAGACCGCAATACACCATTTTTAGAAATCAGCTCCTTAGCTGGTTATAAAATGCATGATGATAAAGACGGCTCTATGGCTGGCGGTGGCGTCATCGCTGGCATCGGGTACGTTTGCGGCATCCGCTGTTTGGTCGTAGCAAGCAATAGCGCGATCAAGGGTGGCACCATCTCACCTACGGGGCTCGAGAAAACATTGCGTCTTCAAGAGATCGCAAAAGAGAATAAATTGCCGATTGTCACGATGGCTGAAAGTGGCGGCGCCAACTTAAACTATGCAACCGATGTCTTTGTGCATGGTGCGCGCGGTTTTGCGAATCAAGCTCGTTTGTCCGCAGCAGGTATCCCGCAGTTCACGATTGTACATGGTAATGCGACGGCAGGTGGAGCTTACCAACCAGGTCTTTCCGATTACTCTATTGTGGTAAAAGAACAGGCCAAAATGTTCTTAGCAGGACCTCCTCTACTTAAAGCAGCAACCGGTGAAATTGCTACCGATGAAGAGCTAGGTGGTGCGGAGATGCACGCACAAACCGCAGGTACCGCAGAGTTTCTCGCTGAAGATGATTCCGACGGCATTCGTATGATGCGCGACATGGTCAAACAAGTACCATGGAACGAGCAACTCAGCCCTAAAGCAGAACGACAATGGGAAGAACCAAAATATAGTCCTGACGAGCTTATCGGCGTTGTTCCAAGTGATAGCAAACGACCTTATGACGTGCGTGAGATCGTTGCGCGTATTGCGGATTCATCTGACTTCGTCGATTTCAAACCCGAGTTCGATAATCAAACCGTTTGTGGCTTCTTAAAAATTGAAGGCCATGCATGCGGGCTGATTGGTAACAATGGGCCAATCACACCAAAAGGTGCGGCAAAAGCTGCGCAGTTTATCCAACTATGCGAGCAGTCCGGCACAAGCCTATTGTTCTTCCATAATACAACCGGATTTATGGTTGGTACCGATGCAGAACAAAATGGCGTTATCAAACACGGCTCTAAGATGCTGCAAGCCGTGGCTAACGCAAGCGTACCGAAACTTACCATCGTGGTTGGCGGCTCTTACGGCGCAGGTAACTATGCAATGTGTGGGCGCGGATTAGACCCTCGTTTTATCTTCGCTTGGCCAAACAGTAGAACGGCCGTAATGGGTGGAGCGCAAGCTGGCAAGGTCTTGCGTATTGTTACCGAAGACAAGCACGCCAAAATGGGTAAAGAAGCAGATCCCGCAATGTTAGACGTTTTAGAAAAAGCTACTGCCGACAAATTGGATAAAGGTTCAACCTCACTATATGGCACGGCAAGGCTTTGGGATGATGGACTTATCGACCCACGTGACACCCGAAAAGTATTAGCATTTTTGTTAGATATTTGTGACGAAGAAAAACGTCGAACTCTACGCCCGAATACCTTTGGCGTGGCACGACTTTAAGCTTGGTAACCGACAGAATAAAAACAGTTTTGTAAGAGGCAATTCACATGATTTTTACACAAGAGCACAACGAGATACGACGCACCGTTAAGAACTTCGTAGATAACGAAATTAACCCATATTGTGATGAGTGGGAAAAAGCGGGCGAGTTCCCAATGAAAGAAATGTTCAAGAAGCTTGGCGATTTAGGGCTTCTTGGGATCAGTAAGCCTACTGAGTACGGCGGCATGGGCCTTGATTACAGCTACAACATCGTAGCGGCCGAAGAATTTGGCGCGGCACATTGTGGCGGCGTGCCACTTGCGATCGGTGTTCAAACTGATATGTGTACCCCTGCCCTCGCGCGCTTTGGCTCAAACGAGTTGCGCGAAGAGTTCTTAGCGCCATCTATCAGTGGCGACATGATTGGTTGTATTGGTGTATCAGAACCAAGCGCTGGTTCAGACGTCGCCGCGATCAAAACTACTGCAAAAAAAGACGGTGATGACTATGTCATCAACGGCACAAAAATGTGGATTACAAACTCCCCGAAAGCAGACTATATCTGCCTATTGGCCAACACCTCTGACGACAAAGTACATCTGAATAAGTCCTTAATCGTTGTTCCAATGAATACGCCTGGTATCGAAGTAGCGCCACGCCTAAACAAACTTGGTATGCGCAGTTCTGAAACCGCACAAGTGTTCTTTGATAACGTTCGTATTCCGCAGCGTTACAGAATTGGCGCAGAAGGTTCAGGCTTTATGATGCAGATGCTTCAATTCCAAGAGGAGCGTTTATTTGGTGCTGCAAACATTTTGAAAGGGCTCGAACAATGCGTTGACCAAACCATTGATTATTGTCGTGAGCGCCAAACCTTTGGACAGCCTCTGCTAGATAATCAGGTGATTCATTTCCGTTTAGCCGAACTTCAAACAGAAATCGAAGCACTGCGCTGCATGGTTTATCAAGGTGTTGAAGGATACATCAACAAAAAAGACGTCACGATGCTAGCCTCTATGGCGAAACTTAAAGCCGGCCGTCTCGGCCGTGAAGTTGCGGACAGCTGCTTGCAGTATTGGGGTGGTATGGGCTACATGTGGGAAAACCCGGTTTCGCGTGCGATGCGCGACATTCGCTTGGTATCTATCGGCGGTGGTGCTGACGAAATTATGCTCGGCATTATTTGTAAGCTGATGGGCACCCTACCGAAGAAAAAGAAGTAAGGAGCGACTGAATGACAACGCTTCCGCAATGCGAAACCTTACTAATTGATCTGCAAGACCATGTTTTGCAGATCACGCTGAACCGACCCAAGGCACGCAACGCGATGAGCCTTCAGATGGTTCAAGAATTGATGTCGGTATTCAAAGCTATTGAGCATGAACAAAATATTCGCGTTGTCGTCATGCGCGGCGCAGAGGGTCATTTCTGCGCTGGCGGCGACATCAAAGACATGGCAAATGCACGTGCAGCGCTAGGGCAAAAAGCTGAAGGTGATGAAGACCCTTTCTACGCATTAAATAGAGAATTTGGGCGCATGATTACCTTTGCCAACCAAATCCCACAAGTCTTGATTGTTGTGGCTGAAGGCGCAGTACTAGGCGGAGGCTTTGGCTTAGTATGCATCTCTGACCTTGCGTTGTGCCTTGATAGCACACAGTTTGGCTTGCCAGAGACAAGTTTGGGTATACCACCAGCGCAAATAGCACCTTTTGTTGTGACACGCGTAGGCTTAACACAAGCAAGACGCTTATCATTATTTGGTGCGCGTTTTAAAGGCACTGAAGCAAAAGAATTAGGCATTGTTCATGAATGTTTAGATTCAAACGAAGCCATAGAAACGGCGCTTGAGACTGCTCTTTCTCAAGTTAAAAATTGTGCGCCACAAGCGAATCGAACAACTAAAGAACTGATCTTAAGCGTCGGACACCAACCACTTGAATCCTTACTTGATGGCGCAGCGAAAAGTTTTGCGTCAGCCGTGAAAGGCGCCGAAGGACAAGAAGGAACCATGGCGTTCATCCAGAAACGAAAAGCCAGTTGGGCAGAATAACGACAAGCGTATTGGAGAAGATAAGAAAAATGTTTAACAAAATACTGATCGCTAATCGTGGCGAAATCGCAGTAAGGGTCATACGCACTGCAAAAGATTTAGGGTTTGAAACTGTAGCGGTATACAGTGAGGCCGATAGTGGCGCACCACACGTCCTCGCTGCTGATGAGGCGGTATGTATTGGTCCAGCGTCTGTTGGAGAATCTTATTTAGTCGCTAACAAAATCGTGGATGCGGCGAAACGCACAGGCGCAGGAGCTGTTCATCCCGGTTATGGTTTCTTGTCTGAGAACTGTGACTTTTCTCAAGCTTGTGCTGATGCAGGCATCGTATTTATTGGACCACCAGCTCCTGCCATCGAATTGATGGGCAGCAAACGTCTTTCTAAAATCGCAATGATTGAAGCAGGCGTTCCGTGTATTCCTGGGTATGAAGGTAGCGATCAAAACCTAGACACTCTTCTAAGCGAAGCCAAGCGTATTGGTTTTCCGTTAATGGTCAAAGCCTCAGCAGGTGGTGGCGGCCGCGGGATGCGCCTGGTTCATGAAGAGAGCGAGCTCGAATCACAAATCAACACCGCCAAATCAGAAGCAGAAAATGCGTTCGGCAGTGGCGAACTTATTCTTGAACGCGCGGTCATTAGCCCACGCCATATCGAGATCCAAGTGTTTGCCGATCAACATGGCAATGCCGTGTACTTGGGTGAACGTGATTGTTCGATTCAACGCCGCCACCAAAAAGTCGTGGAGGAAGCCCCCTCTCCGTTCGTCGATCCAGAGCTTCGTAAGCGTATGGGTGAAGCCGCTGTGCAAGCTGCCAAAGCGTGTAACTATGTGGGTGCTGGTACAGTTGAGTTCCTGGTCGACGCAGAGAAAAACTTCTACTTCCTTGAAATGAATACGCGCTTGCAAGTTGAGCACCCTGTTACTGAATTAATCACGGGAACAGATTTAGTTGAATGGCAAATTAACGTCGCTGCAGGCGCTGAGCTTCCGTTAACGCAAGACGAGATCACGTTGACCGGCCACGCGATTGAAGTGCGTTTATATGCAGAAGACCCGCGCAATCAGTTTCTGCCTCAGACAGGAAAAATCCAACGTTGGAGCGTCAGCAATGCGATGGGAACTAGAACAGATGCAGGGATTCTTGAAGGCCAAGAAGTGTCTCCTTTCTATGACCCAATGCTAGCCAAACTGATTGCTTACGGCAGCAATCGTGAGGAAGCGCGTCGCCGCTTAATCAAGTTACTCAAAGAAACCGTACTGTTTGGCGTGAACGTCAATACGCATTTCTTATCAGAAGTATTGAAGCATTCGTGCTTTATTGATGGTGAAGCAACAACAGCTTTCATTGAGCAAGACTTCAATGCCGATCCAAGCATGGAAGAGCAAGCAAGCAACCCACTTGCAACAGCACTTGCCTGTATTTGCCTCCATAAGAGCAAACAAACCAAAAATACCGTTTCTTCAATGCTACTAGGCTGGAGCAATAGCGCAGCTAGCGAATGGCCTTACACCTTACAGTTCCAAGACAAAGAGCTTAAGCTTCAAGTTCAAGAGAACGATAATCTGTATACGATCAAGCAAACAGAGAATGAAGAGACAAGCAGCATTAAACTGATCAGCTGCGATTCAGAAAAGATTGTCATCGAGCAAGATGGCATTCGACAGACGTGTCAGAAGCTCGTGAGTGGCGATGACATTTTCTTGCGCATTGGCAGTGAAGACTTCCAGTTTAAAGATACAACGCACATCGCTAAAGATGTCGCGGGCGCAGCAGGCAATGGCCAAATTCAAGCAAGTATGGATGGTGCAATCATCAAAGTGTTTGCCGAAGCTGGTCAAGCCGTCAGCAAAGGCGACACTCTTGTTATCCTAGAAGCGATGAAGATGGAACATCCGCTAAAAGCTGATGTTGATGGTACGGTTGAATCCGTGCTTGTCACCGAAGGCGATCAGGTCAAGCTGCGCCAATTACTTGTTGAAGTTGAATCGAGTGAAGTATAAGTAAACAAAATGAGCACATTAAAAGATAAAGTTATATTTATAAGCGGCGCAAGCCGAGGTATTGGGCGCGAAATGGCACTTAGGTTTGCCCAAGATGGCGCTAATATAGTGATCGCGGCAAAGTCTGCAGATCCCCACCCGAAACTCCCCGGCACGATACATACGGTTGCTGAGGAAGTGATTCAGGCCGGTGGACAGGCACTCCCAATACAAGTCGATGTGCGTGACGATGAAGCTGTGGTGGCTGCGGTCGAAAGCGCTGCCGCGCATTTCGGTGGCATTGATGTTGTTATTAACAATGCAGGCGCCATTAAACTTACAAACTCCGAAAACCTTCCTATGAAGCGTTTTGATTTGATGCATCACATTAACACGCGTGCTGTTTTGTCATTGTCCAAAGCAGCTCTTCCGTTTCTGAAGAAATCAGAGCATGGGCATATCTTGAGTTTGTCTCCGCCATTGAATTTAGATCCAAAATGGTTCGCACATTACGGACCATATACGATCACAAAGTATGGAATGTCGATGCTGACGCTTAGCTTGGCACAGGAGTATCGTCGTTATGGCATCGCTGTAAACTCATTGTGGCCTCAAACGGTTATTGCAACGGCTGCGGTAGAATTCGAAGGGGGCGGTAAAACTATCCTCGAAAAAGGTCGCATTCCAGCCATCATGGCTGATGCGGCATACGAGGTCGTTCGTTCGGAGAACCTATCGATAACAGGCGAGTTGTTAATCGATGAATCAGTTCTTAGAAATAGCGGTGTCACTGATTTCGAACAATACCGTTATTCAGACGAAAACACGAAGCCCTTGATGAAAGACCTTTTTGTCGAATAAACTCTAAAAGAATAACAAGGCATCAAACAACTGATGCCTTGTATGAGACATTTTGATGTTGTCTCTAATCGGCTGCCAATAAACACAAATAAGCCATAGGAAAGCATCATGTCACCGACACCTAGTATTGATATTTCTGTGCATGGCGATCAAAGCATCGCTACGAGCAATCTTCCGCCAGTCAAAGTATCCGTTATCGAAAATGACCGCATTCGAAATGCTTCTAGCTTTTTAGAAATTTTCTACGAACGAGCCAAACTGCATCCTCAAAAAACGTATCTACGCCAAGCTTATGGCGAACACTGGCATGAATTCAGTTGGGGTGAAGTCTATCGCATGGCAGCCCGTACCGTGACAGCTCTGCGGTCCATGGGTTTACAGCCTGGTGATCATATTGGTTTGCTGTCTAAAAACTGCTTTGCATGGATTGTCGCAGACATCGCGATAATGATGGGTGGATATGTATCTGTTCCCTTCTATCCGACCTTGTCAGCAAAGGATTTAGACGAGGTCGTTCAGCTAAGCGATATAAAAGCATTGTTTGTCGGCAAACTCGAAAACTGGGAAGAGCAGCGTCATGGCGTTAACAGTAGCATTACTACAATTGCCTTCCCTCACTTTGAAGGTAATAGTCCTTTAGATGGCTGTAACTATAAATGGGATGACATATTAGACTTCGCTCCCTGTACCGACCCTCATCAGCCTCTTGCAGATGAAATCTTTACCGTCATATATACGTCCGGTACGACAGGCACCCCAAAAGGTGTGATGCTGGATTACGCTTGTGCGAATCAAGTGATGAAACACGAACGTGCTAAACCTGCTTATGGTGTGTATCAAGGAGTTTCCGAGCGTGTTTTATCCTATTTACCACTAAACCATATCGCCGAACGCGTCGTGTCAGAGGTCAGTCCAATCGTTGCAGGTTCTGAAGTCTCGTTTAGTGAGTCTCTAGATCGCTTTGCAGCAAATTTACAGTCGGTACAACCGACACAGTTTTTTGCAGTACCGCGTATTTGGGTAAAAATTCAACAAGGTATTCTGTCTAAGCTTCCTGAACAGAAACTACAGAAACTCCTTAAAATTCCGCTAGTCGGACGGTTTATTAAGCACAAAGTCAAAAAGGGCTTGGGATTGAGCTCGGTGCTGTCAGCGGTATCGGGCGCCGCGCCCTTATCTGCTGCACTTCTGCGTTGGTACGGACAACTCGACATTAATATTCAAGAAGTTTATGGCGCGACAGAACTATGTGGCGGTGTCACCTATAACACCTTAGATGACATTACCCCCGGTTCTGTCGGAAGACCGCTTCATGGTGTTGAAATATTGATTGATGAAGAAACCGACGAAGTCCTAATCAAAGCTCCATGGGTGATGAAGGGATACTATAAATCTCCTCAAAAAACCGCGGAGGTCTTATCACCTGAAGGCTGGTATCGAACTGGCGATACAGGACGCTTAGATAATGAAGGACGATTGATCATTACGGGTCGCGTTAAAGACACATTTAAAACGGCCAAAGGTAAATTTGTTCTGCCTGTTCCCATCGAGCATAAAATGGGAGCAAACACGAATATCGGTCAAGTCATGGTCACGGGTTTTGGTCTGACACAACCAATCGCGCTTATCAATCTAAGTGAATCAGCTGCTGATGTGTCTGAAGAAGATATTACAAGCAACTTGGCGCAAACACTCAAAGAAGTGAACGCAAGCTTAGATGGCCATGAAAAAATATCTCATATGATCGTGTTTCCCGAGCCATGGGCTGAAGACTGCGGTTTCTTTACACCTACACTTAAGCTTAAACGTCATGTCGTCGACCAAACTTACAGCACTCATTATGAAGGTTGGTGCAGTAATAAAGAGCCTATTGTTTGGGCCGACGAGATGTATGTACTATCGAGCAAAGCAAGTTAAGCTCAATGAAAATAGAGGGAGGAAAGATTAGATCACGCCTTCCTCTTTTAACTGAGCGAACCCAGCTTGATCTAAGTCTAAAAGCTCAGCCAACACGCTTTCTGTGTGTTCGCCCAGCGTTGCTCCAGGCCAATCGGTTTTACCTGGCGTTGATTTAAGCTTTGGAACAATGGCCGGAATCTCTAGCTCTCTCCCGTTTATTTCAACTTTCTCGAACAAGCCACGCGCTTGATAATGTGGATCTTCAAACATGTCTTGGGCGTTATAAATTGGCCCAACGGGCACGCGTTCAGCCTCAAGAATATCAATAATCTCTCTTGAAGAGTGCGCCAAACACCACTGCCCTATCGCTTGATCAATGGTGTCTTGGTGAACAACCCGACCGGCATTGGTTTGCATTTCCTCATGCTCCGCCAGATCTGCTCGGTCTGCAGCATGCATTAAACGTTTGTAGATAGAATCGCCGTTGCCGCCAATAATCACGTATTTATTATCTGCGCAACGATAAGTATTCGTAGGGACAATACCTGTCACGGTTGTTCCTGAGGGTTCACGAATCGCACTACACCCTGAGTATTCGGGCACTACACCCTCCATCAAATTAAATACCGCCTCATAAAGTGCGACATCAACAATTTGCCCGAGACCGTCGGTATTGTTATGTCGTTCAATAATTGCCATTGCAATCCCGAGGGCCGCGTGAATGGCAGCTAAAGTATCACCAATACTTAGATTTGGTCTGACAGGAGCTTCGTTCTCAAAACCATTCACATGGCGAAACCCGCCAAAGCCTTCACAAACAGAAGCGAAACCAGGCTTGTTTGCATACGGTCCATCCTGACCGTAACCCGATATTCGTGTATAGATTAAACTAGGATTTTTCTCGCGAAGAAGTTCTGGACCTAAGCCCCACTTTTCCATCGTGCCCGGTCTAAAGTTTTCGACCAAAACATCTGCTTTTTCAATAAGCTTGCCCGCGATCTCCCGACCCTTGTCTGACTTGAGATCTAAAGTCACAGACTTCTTATTACGGCCGATGCTGTACCACCAATAAGATGTGCCATATTCAGTGAGTCGCCATCCCCGAATCGGATCACCTTTCTCGGGCGGTTCGATCTTGATTACTTCTGCCCCAAAATATCCTAAGATTGACGTGGTAAATGGCCCCGCTAACAATTGTCCCATCTCGACAACTCGGACGCCTTCCAAAGGTCTTTTTCTAGTCTGTTCCATCGAAAGTCTTCTTATTGATATTGTATTGAAAACATCATACCAAGTTCATCACTCGCCTCCAGATATAAATCTCCAAGATTGAACTCTTAATCACCACTATCAGTAAGCGAGAATCAAAAGCAGATCTGAGGTTTAAGTTCTTAACGATAAACCTGTAGTGCTAGCGATCATTGAGATCTAGCAGTAATATAAAACGCGTATACCCCGTAATTAAAAAAACAACAATGGTAGCCTCATGGATAATAAAACAGAATCATTTGCGAGCTTCTCAGAGTTTTACCCTTACTATTTATCTGAACATGCCAACCAAACCTGCCGGCGCCTGCATTTTGTTGGAAGCAGCTTAGTTATCCTTACCTTGGCATGGATCATTTTAAATAGTGCTTGGAGCGCGTTAATTTTACTCCCACTTATCGGATATGGCTTTGCTTGGGTTGGGCACTTTTTCTTTGAGAAAAACAAACCTGCAACCTTTAAATACCCTCTTTACAGCTTCATTGGCGATTGGGTGATGTTTAAAGACATCCTAATAAAACGCATTCCTTGGTAATTACGCCTCTATGACCTTTCATCGAGCTTTATGATGTACAAAATCCATGAACTAAGTGCAGAGCACAAAACCAAGCCTGAACAGATTATCGAGACGCTAGATCGGGCCTATACACGCATAGACGCTTTGAACCCAAAGTTAAACGCGATCGTTCACGATTTTCGCGAGAAAGCGTCTGCAAGAGCAAAGGTATTAATGAATGAAGACCCATCAAATCTACCTTTGTATGGCATACCGGTCACGATTAAGGAATCGTTCGTATATCGAAATTCACCCTGTACGATCAACTTCCCGCCACTGAAATCTTATGCGCCTGACATCAACTCAGTACTTGCTCAGCGATTAGAAAATGCTGGAGCGATCATCTTAGGTAAAACCAATGTCCCAATGCTTCTATCAGATTGTCAGACCTTTGGTCCGCTCTACCCGACTGCAAACAATCCCTACGATCTTCGTAGAACTCCCGGTGGAAGCACAGGAGGTGGTGCCGCTGCACTTGCAGCCCAATTGAGTTATGCAGAAATTGGCAGCGATATTGGCGGTTCTATTCGAAACCCAGCTAACTTATGCGGATTGTTTGGCTTAAAGCCGACTACCAATGGACATATACATGATGGCCATGTTCCACCTCTACCAAACAGAGGAACCGGTTTTACAGCGCTAAACAGCACCGGCCCTCTGGCGCGAAGCGCTAGCGACATTGAGCAAATTTATAAGGTCTGTTATCAACCCTTACCTGAATACCAACAATACCTAGACATTCAGACATCCACACCGATTCACAACAAGCTCGCGAATTATAAAATCGCTTATTACGATGAATTGGCTGGAGTTCAATGCTCCGCCCCTACTCAGCGAGGGCTTCAGCGTGTCGTAAAATGCTTAGAAGATCAAGGCGCGCAAGTAAGCAAAATTCGCATTGATGAGCAATTAGCCGACAAAACGCTGAAGACTTGGGTCAAGTTATTTGGTTTCGTTTGTTCCCAAGACTTTGCATGGCCAGTAAGAAAGATCCTTCAATTTAAATTCGGAAAAGATCTTAAGAAATCTAGCTTTGATGCCAAACAAGAGCTTAAAAAAGGCCTAAGCATGAACTTCCGAGAGTATTCAAAAGCCTTGCTGGAGCAAAAAGAATGCATTGCTGAGTTTTCTCGCTACTTTAATGATTATGACTTTATCTTATCGCCAACCAGCATAGGTCCAGCGTTCGAGCACAATCACAAACACAACAATATAGAATTCGATGGCCAGAGTTATAACTACACAGATTATTGCTTTGGTTTTGTGATGTTTTATAACTTGTTGGGCAATCCAGTGATGAGTTTGCCATCAGGAATCGACGAGAAATACGGCCTGCCGATTGGTGTGTCAATCGCAGCATCACATCATAGCGAAAATCAGTTAATTCACTTCTCGAAGTTGTTAGAAAAGCAAGGTTTTGAATTTCAAGCGCCAACAATCAGTTAGCGCTTGAGAGTTCGATCACTAGAATTAGTAATCGAAGATGTTATTGATTAGGCGACCACTAAACCAAAATTGCGCAGTGATGCCGACGGTGTCTATTAGGTCGTCTCCAAACGTGTAACGGTTAATATCGCCACGCAGTTTCCAGCGTTCGTTCAACTCATACATAACGCCAACGCCATAATACTGATCGATACCTGCGACCGTTTCGAACTTTTCAAAAGGAAGATTATTTTCAGTCACGAGGCGGCTATAGCGTTCACCATCCCAGCGTAAAACGCCAAGCTTTATATTAGCTTCCCACTTGTCAGCAATTTGAGGTGAATATTGAACATGTAAAAACCAACCCTCAGATTTTACATCCATGCGCATATCTAAAGACGTTGATGAAGAATCACCTTGATAGCCACCGTGTGTCTTACCAAAGTCGATATAACCCCACTCCCAGTCCCAATCGACATGAGGTGAAACACCCATGTATATGCGCTTACCATGACCCGCGTCTTCAAAAGTGATTCGGCGCTGATTCTCCAGAGTACCCAAACCTTCTTCTTCGACAAAAAAGGCAACTGTGTTGTCTAGATCATCTGCACTCACTAACTCCGAGCTCGTTGCAAACAGCTCTACACCGCCGTAATAAGGATAATCGCCGCGCGCTGCATGAACATCGGAAACGACTAAGGAACTAAATGCTAAAAAAACAACTACTAAGCGCTTCATGAAGCGACCAATCTCCTAGAACAAAAACGGAAAAAGTATACTGAAGTAATGAAATGAAAAATGTGCGTGTGTCGATACATCAGACGCAGCACCACCTTAATCGGAGGAATATCGCTGGTTATTTGATGTCTTATTGGCTTCTCTCAGAGCTTTCACACGCTCCGAAATCTTAATTTCCAAACCTCGCTCAACCGGTTCATAAAAACAAGTACCATCAATCTCCTCCGGAAAATAAGACTCCCCTGCAGCAAAGGCAAAAGGTTCATCATGCGCATAGCGATATCCCTCCCCCATTCCCTGTTCCGCCATCAACTTAGTTGGTGCATTACGTAAATGCATTGGAACATCACGATACACATCACTCTGCACGAAGGAACGACTCGCCTTATAGGCCGTATAAACAGCGTTACTCTTCGGCGCGACCGCAAGATACACGACCGCCTGCGCCAAACTGAGTTCGCCTTCAGCCTGACCCAATCGTTCGAGCGCCTCCCACGCATTCAGTGCGAGCGTTAAGGCTCTCGGATCCGCATTACCGATATCTTCGCTAGCCATACGAACTACTCGGCGAGCGACATAAAATGGGTCACAGCCACCTTGCAACATCGACTGTAACCAATACAGAGACGCGTCTGGATCCGATCCTCTAACAGACTTATGTAATGCAGAAATCTGCTCATAAAAAACGTCACCGCCCTTATCAAAGCGCTTAAGGCTCGTTTGCATCACAGCAGCAAGCGTATCTTCAGAGATAACCAATGCGTCGCCCGAATGCTCCGCAAGATCAATCGCAAGCTCTAGGAAATTCAGTAATGTTCTGGCATCCCCATGTGCAGACTTCAGGAGAGCCAGTCGCAAATCTTCAGAAAATACAACATTCTGCCCTTCGTATCCTTCTGGATGAGTCAAAGCCTTATCAATAAGCATATTGAGTGAAGACTCATCTAAAGCATTTAACACATAGACTCTGGCACGTGATAACAAAGCATTATTTAATTCAAAAGAGGGGTTCTCGGTGGTTGCGCCGACAAAGATAAACGTTCCGTCTTCAATGTAAGGCAAAAACGCATCTTGCTGCGCTTTGTTGAAGCGGTGAACTTCATCAACAAATAACAAAGTCGGCCGCTGGTTCGCTGACATCACTGCTTTTGCGTTATCAACGGCCGCGCGAATTTCTTTCACTCCACCCAAGACCGCAGATATCGCGAGAAAATTCACATCGAAATGTGTTGCGAGTAACCGTGCAAAACTTGTTTTACCAACCCCTGGCGGCCCCCATAAAATCATCGAATGCAACACATGCATATCAATTGCTTTACGCAATGGAGCGCCGGGCCCGAGTAAGTGCTCCTGCCCTAAATACTCATCGATATTCTTTGGCCGCAAACGCTCAGCGAGAGGTTTATACGCACTAGTCTGTTCGAATAAGTCAGACATGTATTACTCACCCTGACGAATCACATCAGTACCTTCAGGAAGATCAGGTTTAAAATCTTTCTCTGTCAGTCCTGAATTGACGAATGTAGAGATAAAGCTCACGGTCGTATCTTGACCCAATGAATCAGTAATTCTTAAGTCAGAAAGGGTTGTACCTTTAAAACGAACACGAAGCACTTCAAAGAGACTCCCTTCACTAGAGGGAAACAAAAGAAACTGTGCTTCGTCACCCTCACCATCGCGTTTCTCGACAATGAAGTTATTTGCGATTAATGCAGCATCACCGTTGAATAACATAGCTGGCGTGGCAGAGAGATCATCGCCAAGCAGCTGAACACTTGCCTGTTCTAGATCGGGATCGTAGACAGTTACTTCACCCTGATATACGTATATTTTCTGAGCTAATGGCGCTTTTGTTTCCCAATAAAACAAATCTGGCTTCTTAGCCTTAAATTCACCCCGTGTTTCTTGAACACGTGTACCTCTGCCATCAACGACAAATTGGATAAATGACCCCTGAATATCCGCCGATGCAGACAGCAATGCAGACAATTCATCTGCGTCTGTGCGTGTTTTTGAAAACAGATCAAAAGAGGCAATGATTAAAATCGTTACGAGAGAAAACCGTAAAGAGAGGGATTTCAGCAAGGTATGCTCTCCAAAAAAAAGAAAAGAGCATACCACAGGAGGAAATGAAAAAATTAAGGCTTTGTTAGCCAATAAACAGTTTATGCTTCAGGTGGTGGCGGAGCTAGAACTTCACGACTGCCGTTATGACCCGCCTCACTTACGACACCGGCTTGTTCCATCGCTTCGACCAAGTTTGCCGCACGATTGTAACCAATTTTCAGCTTACGCTGAACTGATGAAATTGACACACGTCGTGTTGTCGTAACAAAGGCAACAGCCTCATCAAACAAAGCATCTTGTTCACTTGCGCCAGAGTCTTCAGCGAAGGCCGCAGCGATCGGGTCACTTGATTCTCCGCCAGACAGGACTTCCTCTAGATAATTAGGCTGGCCACGCTGTTTCCAATCATCAACTACCTTATGCACCTCGTGATCATCAACGAATGCGCCGTGTACCCGAACTGGAACACTTGTGCCCGGCGGCATATATAGCATGTCACCATGACCCAGCAACTGCTCTGCTCCACCTTGATCGAGAACCGTTCTTGAATCTATTTTTGACGAAACTTGGAAAGAAATACGAGTCGGAACGTTGGCTTTAATTAAGCCTGTGATCACATCAACCGATGGACGTTGCGTCGCCAGAATCAAGTGTATCCCTGCTGCACGCGCTTTTTGCGCGATACGGGCAATGAGTTCTTCAACCTTTTTACCGACAATCATCATCATGTCAGCAAACTCGTCAATCACGACAACAATAAAGGGCAAGTTTGTTAACTCTGGGTGATGCTGCTCTTCATTTAGTAGATGTTCATCTGTCTGCCATAGAGGGTCGAGGATTGGTTCACCTGCCTCAGCTGCAGCTTTCACCTTGCGGTTATAGCCAGCGATATTTCGAACACCAAGAGATGCCATCAATTTATAACGACGCTCCATCTCAGCAACACACCAACGCAAGGCGTTTGCCGCCTCTTTCATGTCTGTTACAACAGGCGTTAAGAGATGCGGGATCCCATCGTAGACAGAAAGCTCCAACATCTTTGGATCGACCATAATGAAACGCACTTCATCAGGCGAAGACTTAAATAGCATGCTCAAAATCATACTGTTTACACCAACTGATTTACCTGAACCGGTTGTACCTGCAACAAGTAAATGTGGCATCTTAGCAAGGTCTGCAACAACAGGGTCACCCGCAATATCGTTGCCTAGCCCTAAACTTAGCGGAGACGCGGCATCATCGTAATCTTTAGAACTCAATACTTCACTAAATCGAACGATCTCACGATGCTCGTTCGGTATCTCAATCCCGATCACTGACTTCCCAGGTATAACCTCGACAACACGAACACTCATTACTGCCAATGAACGCGCAAGGTCTTTCGCAAGATTACTAATCTTACTCACCTTCACGCCAGGCGCGGGTTGAATTTCAAAACGTGTAATTACAGGGCCGGGGTTAACTTCGACAACCTCTGCACTCACCCCAAAATCAGCTAGTTTCACTTCAAGCAAGCGCGACATGCTTTCAAGGTCTGCGGGCGAATACCCTACCTTTTTGTTTTTCTCAGGAGGGTCTAAAAGCGTTAATGAGGGTAAAGCAGACTCTTGTCCAATAAACAAACTACCCTGTTGCTCTTCTTCGAGGCGCTTGCCTTGTTTGCTCTTCTTAACAAACGGAGAAATTTTAATAGACTTACCATCTGATTCTGCCTCAGCCGCAGACTTTTTCTTTTGCTGAATCACAACGGTATCAGTGCTTGGCGAAACTTTTGGTTCGACTTTTTCCTGAGTTTCAGTCTCTGTCGGTGCTTTCTTAGCTAAACCTAAGACCTTTTTAAGCGCAGGAGCACTTTTCTCTTTCACTTTCTCGACGCTCGCCTTCGACTCAGACAATGTCTTAACCGGTTCTTTCAAGGCCTCGTGTTTGGCTTCGCGCTCTTGTTGTCTGCGGATAATATCCTGCTCCAACTTTCGCTGAGCACGCAGATCACGCCTAACATCTAAATAATTTTTGATAAAGCTATAGACTCGATTTAAGCCTCTTCCAATGACTCGACCACAGGCAATCGTAAAGGCTCCGGTACGGTCCATTAGCCCCAACCAAGAAATACCCGTAAATACAGTCAAACCAAACAGCAGCATTGATACCAACAATAAAGTGCCGCCCAAAGGATTAAACGTTTGCAGCATCAGAGCCGCAAACTCATATCCCAAAATTCCGCCAGCGTGATCATCAAGCCCCGAGATACTGTACATAGCCAATATGCCCGTCGCTCCCAGCATAGTCACAACAAAGCCAATGACTCGAATACTCACTAACGGCCAGTGGGTCTCGCGAACCTCTTTGCGATACTTAAAAATTAAGCAAGCTCTAAAGCCGATCAAAACTGGGAATAAATAAGCTACATAACCGAAGAAATACAGCAAGATATCTGACAGCCATGCACCTGCACGGCCGCCGTAATTGAGTGGAACCGATTGCGTACCGGTGCTCGTCCAACCGGGATCGTTTGCGCTATGAGAACCTAGCGCCATTAACAAGAAAGCACATAAAGCAACGGTAAGAATCAGAGCACCTTCACGCACGCCTTGAGAGACATAAGCATGGAACTTCTGATCGCTAGAGTTTGTTACTTTTTGTCCCAGGGCGGGATTAGCACTCAAAACAATCACCTTTCTAAAATACGAGCAAAGGTAAATCCCACTTATGGAATTTACGCAACACTAATCATTATTATAGAAAAGTTTTAAGATTTAACTTTAATTATTTGAAATATATAGAATTTGCTTAGATTTTAACAACTTGGCATCAAATTGATGCCAAGCCTTTTTCAAGATCTGCAATGACGTCATCGGCTGACTCTAAACCAAC
>NZ_LWFH01001277.1:0-1942 GCF_001635725.1 Oleiphilus sp. HI0066 | reverse complement strand
GGTGCGCTTGATCCGCTTGCAACAGGTGTTTTGCCAATATGTTTTGGTGAGGCAACGAAGTTTGCGAAGTATCTACTAGAGTCTAGCAAAGCGTATTACACCACTGCTCAATTAGGCGAGATTCGTGAAAGCGGAGATAGCGAAGGTGAGTTGGTTGAGACGCGCAAGGTTCCAGATTTCTCGGGTGCTCACATAGAGCAAAGTCTTGATAAGTTTCGAGGCGACACAATGCAAGTTCCGACGATGTGGTCTGCGCTAAAGTATCAAGGAAGGCCACTTTATAAATGGGCGCGTGAGGGGGTTACGGTAGAGCGAGAACCTCGGCCTATCACTGTTTCTAACTTACGTTTAGATGCGATAACAGAAGATACGCTATCTTTGTATGTCGAGTGTTCCAAAGGGACTTATATTCGATCTCTTGTGGAAGATATTGGTTTAGATCTTGGTTGTGGTGCACATGTGTCGATGTTGCGCCGTTCAATCGCAGGTCATTTTGAGCTCGAGCAAACTGTAAGCCTGCAAACATTGGTCGATTTAGAGGGTGATTTCGATGCGTTGAGCAAATTTATTCAGCCTATCGACATTTTGTTACCAAATTTACCGTATATTTGCATAAATAATCGCCAAACAAGGTCGCTATTACACGGGCAAACAGTTAGAATATCGCCCGCTGAAAAATCAGGTTTTCATCGTGTCTATATTCCGAAGCAAGCAATTGATGAACAGCTAGGGCCGATTGCGAATATCGCAAAAACTTGTGAGCTTGGTGACGACTGGCTATTTGCCGGTGTAGTGGAGCTAAGTGAACAGAGCGATCAGTGGGAACTGCAAGCAAAACGGCTGATTAACTTTACGCCTGTGTCGTAAAGGAAAAACGATGTACGACTTACTGTACGTATGCGCGGTAAGTGGTTTTTAAACAAGCATATTGAGGAAAATATCATGGCATTAAGCGCAGCAGAAAAAGCAGCAATTCTTAAAGACTACCAACAATCTGAAGGCGACACTGGTTCTCCTGAAGTTCAAGTTGCATTGTTGACTCATAACATCAACAAGCTTCAAGGTCACTTCAAAGGTAACAAGCAAGATCACCACTCACGTCGTGGTTTGATTCGCATGGTTAACCAACGTCGTAAGCTTCTTGATTACTTGAAAGGCAAAGATGCAGATCGTTACCTTTCTTTGATCGGTCGTCTAGGTCTACGTCGCTAATCTCGAATTAGCAGCGAGACAAACAAGGGTAAATGGTTACAAGAACCAACTCCCAAGTTTAGTTGTAGTACCGGAGCGCTTTAGGGCCCTCCGGTATTTTCGTTTTTAAGACAATCGTAATTCTATTGTTATGCGATTGATCTATTGTAAGTACGTGATTTTGTAGGTGTCTAAAACGAGCACCAGTGCATTAAAAATCAAAACACGAATAGGGTAGCTTCATAGGTTTGCAGTAAAGTTTTATAGCTGAGTGCTTTAGAAAATTTGCGTTTACGTTATTTTTCTAAAGTATTGAGCATAAAGCTTTAGTTGTAGTGATCGATGAGGCGTTCTTTTTATATTTAAAAGTAAAGGAGCCGATGTGAATCCGGTAACTAAACAATTTCAATACGGTAACTCTACCGTTACGCTAGAAACTGGTCGTATTGCACGTCAAGCCGCAGGTGCGGTGATGGTAACGGTTGACGATACTTCTGTATTGGTAGCAGTGACTGCTTCAAAAGAAGCAAAGCCAGGTCAAGATTTCTTCCCGCTTTCAGTTCACTACCAAGAGCGCCAATACTCAGTTGGTAAAATTCCTGGTGGTTATATCAAGCGTGAAAATCGTCCAAGCGAGAAAGAAACACTAACTTCGCGTTTGATCGACCGTCCAATTCGCCCACTTTTCCCAAATGGTTTCGTGAACGAAGTTCAGGTTGTATGTCAGGTTATGTCTGCGAACAAAACGCAA
>NZ_LWFH01001276.1:0-1155 GCF_001635725.1 Oleiphilus sp. HI0066 | reverse complement strand
CTTATAGGCGAATCTAAATTATGTATTATTTGCGTTTCTTTCTGTTTGCTACGTGAATAGCGTGTCCTGAAACAGCTAAAGCCGCCTCGTGCACAGATTCAGAAAGCGTAGGGTGCGCAAACATTGTCAAACCAAGGTCCTCAGAACTAGAACCAAATTCCATCGCGATCACAGCTTGGGCAATAAGTTCAGACGCGCTAGGTCCAATGATATGCACTCCTAGAATGCGATCCGTTTCTTCATGCGCAAGAATCTTAACCATTCCCGCCGTCGCGTTTGTCGCCATCGCTCGGCCGCTTGCAGCAAAAGGTGCAATACCAACATTGTACGGAACGCCATCAGCTTTGAGCTGCTCTTCATTTTGACCACACCATGCTAGTTCTGGGTGCGTATAAATAACACCCGGAATAATATCGTAATTGACCTGCGTCTTTTGACCAGCAATACGCTCGGCAACCATGACGCCCTCTTCAGAACCTTTGTGCGCAAGCATTGGACCGCGAACAACATCACCGATCGCATAGACACCGGGCACATCAGTCTGGCAATGATCATCAACATAGATAAAACCGCGCTCATCCAAATTGATACCACTATCTGGAGACAACAAACCATCGGTAACAGGAGCTCGACCAACTCCAACGATTAACTTATCGACTTTAAGTTCTTGATCGCCTTTAGCATCTTTGTACTGAACGTTCACGAGACCGCGCTTAACATCTGTACCTTGAACCATAGATTTAAGACGAATATCGAGGCCTTGCTTCTTAAACTGCTTTAGCGCTTCTTTTGCGATTTGTTGATCAACAGCACTCAAAAACGTGTCCTGAGCTTCCAGAACCGTAACTTCCGATCCAAGACGAGCCCAAACGCTGCCTAGCTCAAGGCCAATAACGCCTGCGCCAATCACACCAACTCGTTTTGGAACTTCTGTGAATTCGAGAGCGCCCGTTGAGTCAACAATATACCCCTCAGTTATAGGGGCTGGCGGAATCTCAATAGGCTTAGATCCCGTTGCGATAATAACGTTTTCAGCCTCATAGCTTGAAACCTTCCCACCATTATCTGTCACTTCAACTTTCTTACCTGCTAGCACTTTTGCAGTACCGTGAATGGACGTTACGCCGTTCGCCTTAAAGAGCATACCAACGCCAC
>NZ_LWFH01001275.1:0-1619 GCF_001635725.1 Oleiphilus sp. HI0066 | reverse complement strand
TTCTATTTGTGGAGTGACGATTTGTCCGATTGGACCTGGATAAGTGCTTCCATATGCGTGGCCACCGATTCTTGTGTATACGGGACAATGATTCATGCATGCGCCACCTCGTATACAGGTGAGCGTTTCCTGAAGTACATCATCTTGGTACATAGCGCTGCGCTTGTTATCAATAATTACGAGATGAAATTGTGACGGACCGTCTAGCTCTTGATCTTTGCGTGGTGAACTGATCATGTTGAGGTAGGTTGTCATAATCTGACCCGTTGCTGAACGAGTCAGTAATTTGAGCAAGGTTGGCAGTTCTGCGAATGAAGGAATAACTTTTTCAAGTCCCATTAACGCAACGTGAATATCTGGTACGCCGGTCGATATGCGACCATTTCCTTCATTTGCTACCAAGCAAAGTGTTCCGGTCTCTGCTATCGCAAAATTAACCCCGCTAATACCCATGTCGGCCTGCATGNATTTTTGTCGGAGTACTTTTCTCCCAACGCCAATAAGTTCATCTACAGTGGCGTCTTTTGGAGGTTTACCAAAATCCTCATTAAGCTTATCTGCGAAGAGTTGGGCTATTTGCTCTTTTGTCTTATGGATGGCGGGCATGATGATATGAGATGACTTTTCATGATCAAGTTGAACAATGTATTCGCCCATATCGGTTTCAATGCACTCGATTCCTTGTGCCTCAAGGTGTTGGTTCAATTCGATTTCTTCGCTAACCATTGATTTGCCTTTAACGACTTGTTTAACTTCGTTGTCTTGGGCAATTCTTTCGATGATTCGACAAGCTTGTTGGGCGTCTTCAGCCCAGTGCACATGAATACCATTGTCGATGCACTTCCTTTCCAGTTTCTCAAGAAGATCGGGTAAGTGAGCAATTACATTTTTTCGAATATCTGCGCCTTCACTTCGTAACTTTTCGAACTCTAAGTCTTGAAATGCTTGGTGTCTTTTGTCTTGGAGAAAATCCATCGCTCCACGAAAATTGTTCTGCAACGAATCGTCGGATAGCGCATCAACAGTCCGAATTCTGAAGTTATCTGACATCGGAAACTCCATAACGTTCTGTAAGTATGCTTACAATGTGCTTCCCTTTTAGGACTAGTTTGTTTTTGTCGGCATATCCGTTTAAATGCATCAGGCAGCCGCAATCTCCAGATGTAAATGTCGGGGATAATGCCATTAAAGATTTGCATTTATCTTCAGCCATTACAGACGATATTTCGGGTGCTTTCACCGAAAAGGTGCCACCAAAGCCGCAACACTCATTTTGATAATTTGGTTGCTCGACTACATGTCCTGAATTTTGAAGTGATGTTACCCAAGACTCTTCGCTCTTGATTCCACGTCTTGCAGAGCATGACACGTGAAGAGCAATAGATTCTTTTTCATCGCTCATGGATGGTAGGAATGGTGAAATGAATTGAATCAGTTCAAAGCACCTCTCAGACAGATTTTTTGCAAGCATTGAGTAGTGAGAGTCTTCTATTCATCAATAGAGGGAAGTGTTTTTTAATCATGTCTGCGCATGAAGCGGAAGGTACTACTACGGGGAGATCGTATTTGCTCAGTAAATCAATGGTTTGTTTTGCGACTTCTTGCGCTTGATCCTTGGC
>NZ_LWFH01001274.1:0-604 GCF_001635725.1 Oleiphilus sp. HI0066 | reverse complement strand
GCGGATGTTTGAATTGCAACACCCAAAGCTCCGTGGCTTGATGGGCGCACCTGCAAACCATAGTAGACGGCATCAGCAATGGGCTGTTTCAGTTTTGCGTAGAGATTTTGCCCAACGCGATTGACGATAAAGTTGCTGACGAGTTCGGGGGGCTGAATGAAATCTGCGGCACTGAGTTCGCTGCCTTCTAAAAGTTCAGAAGGTTGAATGCCTCGGCTCAATGCGAAATCGCGAACAACAGGCAAGTAGTCGCCCGATGCAAGTGTAAGTCCGACGTTATTGTTATTCATATCAATGCGACATTCCCTACATATGAAATGAGCTCAAATGACTTTTTTTTGAAACCTTATCACCTATTGTCAAAGGCTTCAAAAGCGCACTATAGCTTTAACGCAATAATGACTGTTCCATAGTTGGAAAGTCGCAGGTTTAGGTTGTCGTTAAAGATGGCCTGATAATGATTACGCAGCTTAAGGTGAAAGTGATGACAAATACGACCGCTTCCAACAAGACGCCTTTGGATGTCCGTCCTCGTCATATGGAGTTCCCATATGCAGACATGTCGACGCGGGACTTCTTTGATAATAATTGTTTAAAAAGTGCT
>NZ_LWFH01001273.1:0-1212 GCF_001635725.1 Oleiphilus sp. HI0066 | reverse complement strand
ACCACCGCGTTGCCGCCAAGTTTAGTCGATGCAACAAGTAAAAGCCTTTCGTTAATTGAAGCGGGTGATGATCTGAGGACTTTGCTCAATCAGCGAATTACTCAATTCAAAGAGGAATTGAGTGACAGTGGTTTTACTCTGTTAGATTCTCAGACTGCGATACAAGGCGTTGTATTAGGTGATAATCAGTTAGCTCTTGATGCAGGAGCATTTTTACGTGCTCGAGGTTTTTTAGTGGGCGTCATACGACCGCCCACTGTTCCCCAAGGTAGTGCCCGCTTGCGTATTACTATGAGTGCCGCGCATAACGCTTCAGATTTATCAAATTTGACTCAAGCTCTCAAAGAATTCCGCCGTGAGAGGATGGAGGCATGAGCAAGTACGTAGACCTTTTGTTTATTCAAGGTTGGTCGGTTTCTGAAGAATTCTACGCCGATTGGCTTCATGGTTTGTCAAAAGAACTTATGAGCAATCGATCAATCAAGATAGTAGCGTGCCCTGAGCGTGGCGATATTCGTTGGCTGGAGCATTTAGCCAAGGAATATGTATCGCCTAATACGGTGATTATTGGTTGGTCGCTAGGTGGAATGTTGGCCATTAAGCTCGCAGCTTACCTTGAAGGGGCTAATAAACCGTACGACCGTTTAGTGACACTAATGAGCTCGCCCAAGTTCGTAGAGTCGACGGATTATCAATGTGGTATGAAGCGACAGGACTTTGCTGATTTTGTGAGCTCTATTAGCGATGATCGAGCGATCGTTAAAACGTTTCCGTTTTTGTGTATCAAAGGTGCTCCTAAGCAATCCTCTTTATTGAAGCGAGTTCGCGAACAGTACGACCTTTGTTTATTAGAGGAATCAAATCGGTGCCAAAGCCTTAAGTTGCTAGGCGAATTGGATGTGCAGCAAGAGCTTGCCAACTTAACTCAGTCAGCACTCATGATATTCGGCGATCAAGATGTTTTGGTTAAGCAAAGCTGCGCTTTAGAGATTAAGAGCCAGTTTACTCATCATAAGAGCGTAATCATTGATGGTGTAGCGCACTTCCCGTTCGTTGATTCGGTGGGGCAGGTGCTTGTATCAGAGCTAAGTGACTTAAAGGCTGCGGTTTAAGATGTCCAATCAAAATGTAGCGAGTAAATCAGAGTTAGCAAATTCGTTCGGTAAAGCCGCTCAAAATTACGACGCTTCAGCATATCTACAGAAAATGGTT
>NZ_LWFH01001272.1:0-1157 GCF_001635725.1 Oleiphilus sp. HI0066 | reverse complement strand
TTTTTCTGAAATGGGTCGAGTTTTGATTGGGTGCGGTTCCATAGGTGTAGAGAGAAACCTGCACGAATCAGGTTAGTAACCATGGGAGCGCCCATGAGGCCTACACCAATAAAAGCAATATGCATGACATAACTCCGAATTTTAATGGCATAAAAAAACCGCCTGTTGGCGGTTTTTAGTAGAAGAAAGAGGCCTAACTATCCATTAAGCCTTTTACTTTCTTCATCGCATTTTTTTCTAATTGACGAATTCGTTCAGCTGAAACGCCGTATTCATCTGCCAGCTCATGAAGCGTGGCTTTTTTCTCATTTAACCAGCGTTTGGTGATGATATCTAAACTACGCTCATCGAGAGTACGTAAGGCTTCAGTTAAACGATGACGCGTATCGCTCGATGTATCAGCCAGCTCTACAGCACGTGCAGGGTCTGCTGAATGATCTTCTAGATAGTTCGCTGGAGCTAAGAACGCGCTGTCATCATCTTCATCAGAGCTAGCATCGAATGCTGTATCTTGAGCGCTCAAGCGACCTTCCATTTCGCGAACGACGCGAGGTTCTACACCAAGGTCTTTAGCTACTGAATCAACTTCATCTGCGGTAAACCAAGCAAGACGCTTTTTAGAGCTGCGAAGATTGAAGAACATTTTACGTTGCGCTTTGGTCGTCGCAATTTTGACAATGCGCCAATTACGTAAAATGAATTCGTGAATTTCAGCTTTGATCCAATGTACAGCAAAAGACACCAAGCGAACGCCGAATGTCGGATCGAAACGTTTAACGGCTTTCATTAGGCCGACGTTTCCTTCCTGAATAAGATCAGCTTGAGCTAAACCATATCCAGAGTAACTTTTAGCGATATGAACAACAAAACGTAGATGCGACATAATCAAGTGTCGCGCAGCCACAAGGTCGTTTTCGTCATGTAAGCGCGCAGTTAAATCTCGCTCTTCTTCAATTGACAAAATCGGGATGCTGTTGACCGTTTGGATGTAAGACTCAAGGTTGCCACCAGGAGTTAACATGTCGACGGGTTGTAAGCTTGTGCCCATTAATATTCCTCTATTCGTTATCCTTGCATCATAGCATCTCGGCGCTTTTGTGCTCAAGTGTGCTACTGTTGAGTGGTTGGACTACTTAAGCCTTAAAAAGTTCCGAATT
>NZ_LWFH01001271.1:0-660 GCF_001635725.1 Oleiphilus sp. HI0066 | reverse complement strand
TGTATCTCAATTCAGATATTTGGTTTAACGACAACACTACAGTATGACGGCAGTGCGGTTTTCGAAGGGCAGTATTGGCGACTGATAAGCGCGCACTTTAGCCATCTAACTTGACTTCACTTAAGCCAAAACATGGCTGCTTTATTGTTACTCGTTTATCTACTTCCTTGCCTAAAAAGTATAAAAACCCTAAATCTCGTATTTGTTATTAGCGGAATAGCGATCACAGGTATGTATTATCTATTCTTTCCGCTATCCATTTCCTATGCTGGCTTAAGCGGTTGCCTTCATGCCCTAGCAGCTTTTGGCATACTGAAACAGATATTTAGCTCTTCAATTAAAAATGCGAGAGTCGCTAAAACTCTAGCATTTTTACTTTCCGTCAAACTTGGGTACGAAGTATTTGCCATCAACGATACCTCTATCGCAACAGAGGCACATTTGATTGGGCGATATCAGGACTGTTGCTGACAATATGCTTCAATTATTTAGAACGTATCGGCCTACTCTGGCGCCGCACACTCAGACCGCGCGGGGTCATTTGAGCAGCGAATCTTCCAAAGAAGAGTCAAAGCCTTAGCATCCATCTTCCCTTCTTGTTTCAAGCTCACCCTAATTTCTTTACTGAAACGATCCAGCTCTTTCTTCGTATCGGCATCG
>NZ_LWFH01001270.1:0-532 GCF_001635725.1 Oleiphilus sp. HI0066 | reverse complement strand
TGGCCCCTTCAGTAAGCCGACTAACAAAGCATGCTGTTCTAATTCAAGGTTCTCAAGATTGCGAGCGAAGTAAAATCGGCTTGCCATCGCAAAACCATGCACAGCCGTATTGCCCGACTGACCCAAGTAAATATCGTTGACGTAGGTCTCTAAGATATCCTCTTTGCTGTAATGCCACTCCAACATCAATGCCATAAAGGCTTCATTGATTTTGCGGACAATACTTCGCTCACGAGTGAGGTAAAAATTCTTCACTAGTTGTTGCGTGAGGGTGCTACCGCCCTGCACAACTCGACCAGCCATCACATTTAAGTACATCGCTCGGGCTATCGCCAAAGGCGCTATACCAAAATGCGTAAAGAAGTCTCTGTCTTCCGTCGACAACAAGGCAGACACAAGCCCTGGCGGGATGTTTTCGTAGGCAATAAGCTCTCTTTCTTCACGCGTTTTTGGATAAATACCCCCGATCTTATACGGCTCAATGGTATAAATACCTTGGCCTTTTGCATCATCAGTTGAAAGACTAGTGATG
>NZ_LWFH01001269.1:0-1606 GCF_001635725.1 Oleiphilus sp. HI0066 | reverse complement strand
CCTCTCCATCGACTAAATATACAAACCCATTTTCGCCGATTGAATAGTTTTGAATCAGCTTCGATAATTCCTCAACAGTAATACCGACGCCCGTCACCGCCTTGCCAGACTGAACACGATAGTTGACGAACAGGGTGAAGATTCCTGTGGTAGTATCTTGGTCTAAATCTAGGCTGAAAGTGTTTGGAGAGTCTAGGAAGCTATAAAGCCAGCCATCGTTTGCGCGACTAACGGATCGTAGAATACCTCCGCCAGTGTAATAGTTTTCAGATTCCGCTGAGACTAAGAAGCTAAATTTAGCGCCTGTGCTGGCTTGGATTTGCGCTAAATAGTTTGCCAGATCAGGTTGGCCATCAGCGCTTTCGCCTTGTTTTATCCAGTCATTAATATAGGCATTACTGGCCATATTTTTTGCTGTATTCAGCGGCAGGGCAATTTGAAGCTCAAGCTCGTTCGATAAACTAGATAATATGGCGGGGATTTCAGTTTCTCCGACGCGCTTTGTAGTACTAGAGCTCACCAAATAGTTAGTGATGAGCATAGATATTGCCATCGAAATAATAAGCGCTGAGCTCATGATAAGTATGAGCTTGTTTTTTATATTAAGTTGTTTCCAGCTGAACATTTTTTGTTCCTCATATTGTTCAACAGAAAGTATAGATGCATTTCAAAATTGAGAGAGCTAGATGCATATGAATTTTTCTATCGGATTGCGCTATATGCTTCTGAGCGCTTTGGGGTTCTCGTTGATGGCTGTTTGTGTAAAGCTGGCATTCGAGGATGGTATTCCAGTGCTACAAATTGTGGCAGCGCGAGCGCTGGTGTCTCTGCTCCTTAGCTACTTTTTTGCCAAGCGAAAAGGCTTGTCTGTTTTAGGGAGTCATCGAGGTCTATTGTTTGCGCGAGGTTTTGTTGGTGCAGTGGCCTTGCTTGCTGTATACAGTGCATTGACTCGTCTTCCTCTTGCCGAAGCCACGATGCTTCAATATTTACACCCTGTTTTCGTCGCAGTACTAGCTTTGTTTTTTTTAGCCGAGCGTTTTCATGCGTCTTTGTTGGGGAGCATCGTTTTGAGTCTTGTCGGCTTAATTTTGGTTGTTGAGCCAAGTTGGGTGCATGGAGGTAGTCTTACTCAACTCGATCAACTAGGCGTTATTTTTGCCTTGATTGGAGCATTCGGCAGTGCCATTGCTTATGTGCTGGTGCGAAAACTTAGTCACCTTGAAGACAGCTCCGTCATTATTTTTTATTTCCCCTTAATCGCTTTACCGTTTTCTCTTGTTGTATTAGGGAACGACTTTGTGGTGCCAGAGTCTTGGACAACGTATTTTGTTTTATTGGCCGTGGGGATATTTACTCAGATCGGTCAAGAGGGCTTAACAAAAGCGATGAAAACAGAAACTGCTGCGAGGGCAACGGCATTTTCTTATGTGCAGGTTGTTTTTTCCGTTATTTTTGGTTGGATGTTTTTTGCTGAAGTGCCGAGCATACTTGCAGTAGTCGGGGTTGTTTTGATTATGCTCGGTGCATTGTTAAATGTGATGCATAAGACCAAGGTTAGTTAAAGGATTTGTAGTGCGTTTGCATTCGATAGCCTTGATGGCAA
>NZ_LWFH01001268.1:0-1339 GCF_001635725.1 Oleiphilus sp. HI0066 | reverse complement strand
AGTAAAGGAGGCACCCACAGAAACGGAACAAACATACAAACGAAAAATATCGCCAAAGGATCTGCAACCAAATTTTCATAAGCTCGAGGCTTGGGCTCATCAATTATCTGATAGGATTGCATCTTACTTTCCATGCTTCTTCAAAAACTCCAGAACATCATCGTATCGCCCGCCATCATTGGCGTAACGAGCATAATTGCGCGCAGTTGTTAACCATTCCGTCGTGGTAGCCCTGCTATCTCCCAATGCCTCTTTAAAATGATTTGAAGATATCGATACCTCTTTACCTGACTCTATAGACTCCTCGATTGCTTCATCTGCAGCCATATCCACTAAATTAGCTAAGTCTGCACCTGAATAACCAGGTGTTTTCGTTGCTAAGCCTTTGTAGTCGATATCGGGCAATGATGGCCTTTCTTTCATATGGTGCTCTAGAATCGACTGCCTAGCTTCTTTATCAGGTGGCGGCACAAAGAACATTCGATCAAAACGACCAGGCCTTAGAAAGGCGGAATCGATCGACCAGGGCACGTTAGTGGATGCGAGGACTAAAACTCCATCATTGTTTTGCGAAAATCCATCCAGCTCAGTTAAGAATTGACTAACGGTGTTGCTCGTTGAACTGTTTCTAGCGTGCTCCCTTTTACCCGCAAGCGCTTCCAACTCATCAAAGAACAAAACACTTGGAGCTTCTGCACGCGCTTTTTCGAAAATTGCATGAAGTTTCTGCTCAGACTCTCCAATATACATATCAAGGACATCTGAAATCTCGACATTGAAAAAGGAAGCATTGCATTGCCCTGCCGTTGCTCGAGCAAGAAGGGTTTTGCCGCATCCAGGTGGACCATAGAGCAAAACTCCGCCACCCACCTTCTTCTTGAAACGCTGGAACAAAGAAGGTTTCTGAAAGGGTAAAATAATTTTCTTGTGAACTTGTTTTTTTACTTGGCTGAGCCCAACCACATCCTCAAACGTAGTAGAATCTTCTCGATGTCGGGCCAGCTCAGTAACTGAGCCAAAGTCTAATTTTTCGACAACTTTTAGTTTGACCTTCTCTTCTGTAATTCCAAAAAACTTATCGAGAGATTGCGAGCGAATTGAAGCATCCCTTATTTTCCCTGAAACATAAACTGCTTTCGCTTCATCGAGACACTCCTCATTCTTAAGTTTATTTACTATATGGAGCAAAGAACCTACATCAATTCCTTCAGAAATTTTTATTAGACTGGTTAGATCATTATGCCGTACAAAGCAATCTACTAATTTAGTGGCCTCCTCGTCGGACAAAACCATAGATTGATCTTTAAAAAAGGACTCTGCTAACTCGATATCACCTTTA
>NZ_LWFH01001267.1:0-24993 GCF_001635725.1 Oleiphilus sp. HI0066 | reverse complement strand
GCCTCCAAAATCTGTCAATGAACGAGTATCCTTAGAGCGTCTGAGTGAGGGGCTTAAAACCATTGCGGATACCTGCGAAGTATCAGTAAATCAAATATTTGTTAAGCAGCGAAGCGTGAAAAAAGGCGTGTCGCAGTACGAGAAGGAGCATGTCGAAGGAGAGGGTTTTGTAGTTTGTGAGAATGGTGCGCGTATCAAAGTGAATATCGGGCGCTATTTGGACACCGGTTTGTTCCTTGATCATCGCGCAATACGCCGATGGATAAAGTCAGAATCAAAGGGCAAGAAGGTTCTAAATTTATTTTCTTATACAAGTGTAGTGAGTTTGCATGCTGCGCTCGGTGGTGCATGTAGTGTACTCAGCGTAGATATGTCCCAGACGTATTTAAGGTGGGCTGAGAAAAACTTTGCGCTTAATAAATTGAAAGGGGGAAATTACAAGTTTGAACGCGCCAACTGCATGGAATGGTTGGAGAATGCCGTTTCAGAAAATGAGAGTGGAAACGAAAATCAATACGATCTGATCTTTATTGACCCGCCAAGCTTTTCAAATTCTAAGCGAATGGAAGGTGTCTTCGATGTTCAGGCGGACCATAAGTTTTTGATTGAATCTGCAATGAGTCTGTTGAGCGAAGACGGAAAATTAGTGTTCTCGACTAATCTTCGTAAGTTTAAGCTTGATGTTTCGATTGAGAATGGTTTTGAGGTTGTAGATTTTACTAGAAAGTCATTAGATAAAGATTTCGAGCGTAACCAGAAAATCCACAAGTGTTGGCTGATTACGCACGAGTCGAGCCGTACGTGAGGTTATGAGCTTAGAATTCGTATTTCAGCAACGAATTGAACTGATAGACTTTGATTCCTGACGTATTGTCATTGAGTAGTCGACCGTACTCGAATGACCAATAAATGTCTTTATAGATGCCAAAATCAATTCCTACGAGCCATGAAGAGCTGAAATTGTCACCAAACAGTTCTTCCTCCATCTGCGTGGTACTTGGCAGATAGGTGTCAGTGCTTCCGAATGGAGGGACTTCTCCTAATTGAAACCGTTCTGTCTCGTAACGTGTGATATCCGCGTTATAAAAAGTCAGGCCGTATTTAGCATATGCTGTCGCGTAGTCAGTAACCGCATATGCTCCGCCAATGTACCAGTTAAACCATTCGTTTATATTCACTTCTAAGGCGCCGGCACTTAAAGTGTCGGAGATGACGCCTTGGCCGTATCGTAATTCAGTAAAGAAGTTGTCAGTGATGTGGGTTCCATAGGTAAGAGATGCACCGTATGTTTGTGCTGTAAGTGGGAACTCAAATATAGAGCTAGCAGAATCATCACTGCCTGGAACCGGTTCAAGTACCAATAAAATAGACTTGAATTGATTAAAATGTGTACCGATAGCAAGGTAGTCGCGGCCTTCGCGATCTAAAACTGGGTCGGTTGGTGCTGCTGGACCTCTTGCAAAGGTAGTAACAGATGTAAAAAGCGCAGTTAGCAGCGCAATAATACGTAAAGTATTGGTAGTTGGCATGGATGCTACTTTCTTTATTAGTTTAACTGCTTGATATTACAGTAATGGCAACCGTGGCCTATTTGCATGGGTCACAAATGCGTTATTTATATTGCAGTTCGTGATAGCTAAACAGCATCGCTTTGACACGATCTTCCGACAGTTCAATATTTAAGCTGTGTTGCTCAATGATCCATTGCCTCATTTGTTCAACCTGACCTGAGGCTCCCGTGTCCAGCGTAGACTGCCATTCCGACAATTCCATTGACGGATCGCTATTTATGGCTTCGTATAGCTCAGTGTAAGCTGCGTTATCGGTGTAGTAATCGGCGCAAAAAATACTTCCTTCTTCACTGTCGTGCGCCAGCTCTTTTAGCGTTTCTGCTGGGGTCGCTCCCTGATCTATTAACAAATCTATGTCGATGCTTGGATTATCCAAAATATACTCTTCCCAATCTTCATCGGGAGTAATAAGGGTCGTTTTAATTTGTCCGTCAGGTAGTGACCAAGAAGCTGAGATCGGGATTTGTCGCTCATATGTATCTATGGTATCGAAGGCAATAAAAATGGGGTAATTATTCAAATTTTCTGAACTCCGTGCATAAGCTGCTAAGGTCATGATTATAAAGTTTAAATTTATAAAAATCCGTCTAAACTGATTAAAAAAGAAACTGAAATTTCCCATTATGACCGTGTCTCGACAAGTACAACTTGCAAAATATTATCGTAACCTCAGATTTTTAATCATTGATGATTTTGAAAACTTTAGGCTTTCAATTAAACAAATGGTTAGAGCCTTTGGCGTTGAACAAATTGATGTTGCTATAAACGGCGAGGATGCGATCTCTCGATGCGAGAAAGAAGAATTTGACATCATAATTTGTGATTACAATTTAGGTGATGGCAAGAATGGTCAGCAGGTTCTGGAAGAGCTGAGATATAACAAGCTGCTTAAACATACTGGCATTTTTGTGATGGTGACGGCAGAGACTTCAAAAGACATGGTCATGGGCGCTTTGGAATATCTTCCGGATGGGTATATTACAAAGCCGCTTACCAAGTCTGTTCTTCAGGAGAGAATGGATCGTCTTATTGAGCAGAGCGAAGTGCTCAAGCCGATCAATGCAGCGATTGATGAGGGCGACTCTAAGAAAGCCATTGCTTTATTGGGACAAGAGATAAAGCGTGAAACTCGTTATATTTTGTGGTGTCTTCGAACGCTCGCAAACTTGTATTATCACGAAGGTGAGATGGAAAAGGCGCGCAAGATCTACAATGACGTTTTGACGAAGCGTGACATCGGCTGGGCGCGGCTTGGATTGGGGCGAGTTAAAGCAGCTGTCGGCGAGGTAGAAGGAGCGGTCGATGACTTTACGCAAGTTTTAGATGTCAATCCGAATGTCATCGAAGCATATGATGAATTAGCGGATGCGTATTTGTCCATGAATCAACCGCGCGATGCACAGCGTACTTTAGAAGACGCCGTGGGAATATCGCCGCACGCGTACAATCGTCAACAAAAACTAGCCGAAGTTTGCACTGATAATCGTGATATTGAAGGGGCCGCAGGTGCTTATAAAGCCTCAATGAAACTTGGCTTTCACTCAGTTCATGATAAGCCAGAGAACTACTTGAATCTTGGTCGTTGCTTGTCTGATATGGCAGACGGCGACACAAGTGAGCTCGGTAAGAAACGCGCAAAGGAAGCTGTTCAGGTGATGGGGCGAGTCGCTAAGAAATTTAAGGATGATCCGACCGTTCGAATGAATGCTGCGTTGATAGAGGCACGGACTTATCAAGGTCAAGGGGATCACCGAAAGTCTGATGAGATTTTTGCAAAAGCAAAAAAACTAATCTCTGACCAAGAGCTTGATTCAGCGACTCAGCTAGAGTACGCAAGAACACTCTACAGCATGGGTGAGACTGAAGAGGCAGAAGGGTTGTTGTCTAGTTTAGCCGCTGCGGAGCAAGACAATGCTTCTATGATCAAGTCTATTAACGAGTTGATAGATGAGCCTGTTGGTCTTCAAGCTAAAGTGCGAGCAAGAAAACTCAATAAAACGGGGATTAAATCTTTTGAATCAGGTGATTTGGAAGCTGCGATTGAATCATTCAATGATGCTTTGGAATGCACGCCTAAGCATCCTGCGCTAAATCTTAATATTGTCCAAGTAACACTCAAGATGATCGAAACTCAAGGAGCGCTTGGTCAGTTGGTTAGTCGCTGTACGCAGTGCCTCGAAAACGTCGCCCATATCCCTGAACAGCATTCACAATACAAGCGTTATCAATTCCTGCAAAAGAAAGTCGCCGCGCTTTAAAGTGTTGGTAAATGATTTCGCTTCTTGAACTAGAGCGCTAGACGTTATCTTTATTGATCGTTGTCATGAACAGGTAGGCCTACAATAGCTGGCTTAGGGTTCGCTATGTGCATAACTTCCAGAAATTTTGTTGGTGGCTCCCCGAGCTGGGCTTGAGCTAGGTAAAGCCGCGAGGGTTTACCACGGATTTGTTGTATACATTTCTTTCGGGCATTAAAAAGGCGTCTTACGTTCGTAAAACACCTTTTAGAAATTGTGTTGGCTCGCCGAGCTGGGCTTGAGCTAGGTAAAGCCGACAGGGTTTACCACGGATTCGCTGTATACAACTCTTTCGGGTATAAAAAAAGGCGTTTCACTTTCGTAAAACACCTTTTAGAGATCTTGTTGGCTCCCCGAGCTGGCCTTGAGCTAGGTAAAGCCGACAGGGTTTACCACGGATTCGTTGTATACATATTTTTCGGGTATAAAAAAAGGCGTTTCACTTTCGTAAAACACCTTTTAGAAATCTTGTTGGCTCCCCGAGCTGGGCTTGAACCAGCGACCCACGGATTAACAGTCCGTTGCTCTACCAACTGAGCTATCGGGGAACTAAACAACGGCGCGAATAATACTGGCGGATTCTGAGGTCGTCAACAAAAAATATCCACTTTCTAGAAATATTTGTACGAGTTATCATAAATAATCTTAAATTGTATATAAATCAATCAGATGTGAATCTTTTATGCCTCTTTTAGAAGATGATTATAGGCCTACTTCCCTCTATTTAAATGCTCACGTTCATACGATCGCTTGTTCTTTTAGAAGGGTGCAAAACATCCGGTTTAAAAGAGTCGAATCATCCATTAGTACGCCAGATGGTGATAAGTTTTGGTTTGATAGATATTCGCAAGGTAGCAATCGAGTGCTGATTGTAAGTCATGGACTCGAGGGTCATAGTCGCAGACCATACGTGTTGGGCATGGTGTCTCGTGCGATTGATGAAGGGTGGGACGTAGTTGCCTGGAACTATCGAGGTTGTGGCGGCAGGGCCAATAACAAACTGCAAAGTTACCATAGCGGATCGATAGATGATTTATCACTGCTCATCGATCACGTTGATAGTATGGGCTATCAGAATATTGCGCTATGCGGGTTCAGCATTGGTGGGAACAAAACGCTTTTGTATTTAGGACGGGATCGCAATCAAGTAAACAACAAGATTTCCGCGGCTGTTACTTTTTCTGTTCCCTGTGATCTGGTCTCGAGCTCAGAGGTATTGGCAAAACCGATCAATCGAATCTATATGAAAAACTTTCTGGCCTCTCTGTACGAGAAGTTGAAACTAAAGGCTGAGATGTTTCCGGGTCAGGTCTCGCTTGATGGATTCAAAAAAATCAAGACATTTGCTGATTTCGATGGACGATATACAGCGCCGATGAATGGTTTTACTAGCGCACTAGATTACTGGGTACAAAGCAGTTGTCTTCCCCATATCCCCAATATAAATATTCCAACGCTTCTAGTCAGTTCTTTGGATGATCCATTTCTTAGTGAGAGGTGCTTTCCTTTTGAAGAGGCTAAGCAAAATAGTAGCTTCTTCTTTCGACCTTTAAAAAAAGGTGGCCACGTTGGTTTTGGCGCAAAGGGATCTACTTATTACTCTGAGACAGAGGGTTTAAGATTCTTAAGAGAATACATTTAATCTGCGTGCAGCTCATCTAAAGCTCTCGTGATAGCAGGCAATACATTATTCAAAATAATTGGTTGTCCATCAGCATTTGGATGAAGCCGGTCTGATTGCATTAGCTCAGATTTCAATGCGACACCGTCAAGCATAAATGGAACAAACTCTAACTCATTTTGCTCGGCTATATTTAAGAAGTTTTGATAAAACCCTTCGGTATAACGCTTTCCATAATTCGGTGGGATATGTATGCCCAGAAGAACCACTTTTGCGTTTGCTTGCTTTGATAGGTCAACTAGGGCTTGCAAGTTGTTTTTAATGCCAGGCAATGGAAACCCTCTTAAACCATCATTTGCTCCAAGCTCTATTACAACGACGTCTGGCTGAACGCGCTCTAGATGTCCTGGTAGGCTTTGAAGTCCCCCTACAGTCGTTTCACCGCTGATGCTGGCGTTTGTGATGATTGCTTTGTCGTCGATTTCTTTTTGCGCCAGTGCTACCCAACCTTGTTCGTAAGGTATTCCATACGCTGCACTGAGGCTGTCTCCGAGTATGAGTATACGGCTTTTTAATGTGGTCGAAGCTATCGTTGACTGCGTATAAAGCGTTAAGCTTATTAGTAACAAAAACAGTCGCTTGAATTTCGTTTGAGTCATTAGTGCATCTTATTTTTGAGGTTTGTAAACAGTGTTGACTAACACAGTAAACGCGTCTTCGTTATTGGTAGATTCAGTCAGTAAACGAGTAGAACTAGAAACAGGTTCACTGCAGGTTCTTAGTGATATATCTTTCAGTGTACCTGCAGGGGGCAGTTGTGCGCTAGTTGGTCGTTCTGGTTCTGGTAAAACAACGCTTTTAGGCATTCTCGCAGGTTTAGATAACGCGAGTAGTGGTAGCGTGAAAATTGATGAAATAAATATTTCATCTCTATCTGAAGACGAATGCGCAAAACTAAGAAAAGAGCGCGTTGGTTTCGTTTTTCAATCTTTCCATCTACTAGATCATCTTACGGCGCTTCAAAATGTAACCCTGCCTCTTAACTTAGCGGGCGAACAAAACGCAGAGTCAAAAGCACAATCATTTCTTGAGCGGGTTGGTTTAGCGGAACGAGCCAATCACCTTCCTAAGCAATTGTCTGGTGGTGAGCAGCAGCGCGTAGCGATTGCACGCGCTTTCGCTTGTGAACCTTCGATTTTATTTGCCGATGAACCAACTGGCAATCTTGATTCCAATACAGGCCATTCTGTTGCCAATCTGCTTTTTGAGCTCAATGAGGAGCAAGGAGTGACGCTTATTTTAGTTACTCACGATGACGAGCTGGCAAACCGATGCACTCAAAAACTCACGATCGATCAGGGCGCATTAGTAACGCATAACGAGGAGGTCTGAGGTGTCTTTTCGTCTGATTCAATATGCGCTTAATAGTTTTGTTGAACAGAGGAAGCTTCCTGCCCTTAGGTTGATGTTCCTTGCGAGTTTGTTGTCGGTGTTCGCGATCGTAAGCATTTTGTCATTAACGAGCTTCTTGAAAGAAGCGCTTAATAGTTCTTCAAGTGAATTGCTGGCGGCGGATAGGCAAGTCGTCTCGCCCCGAGAGTTAGATCCTGTGGTTCTTGAATACGCGAATCAGATAGGTTTACGACATGGCTTAGCAGTAGAGTTTCGGTCGATGGTTTTTAGCGATTCGGCTAGCCAGCTTGTATCCGTCAAGGCTGTTGACAATGCATACCCATTGCTAGGTTCACTTCAGTTATCTGGTCAGCCTCAAGGTAGCAAAGTCGCCTCAGGTAATATAGCAATGCAGTCGCGCCTTAATAATCTGCTTAACGTAAAACTGGGCGATAGCATCGGTGTGGGGGATGCTGATCTACTAGTTGGGCCTGCTCTGATTCAAGAGCCTGATATCGGTTTTAACCTGGGGGATATACAGCCTAGGCTATTAATGCGTCTCGATGATTTGGCGGCGACACAGGTTGTTCAGCCCGGTAGTAGGGTAAAGTATCGCTACTATTTTGCGGGTGATATCGAGCAGTTGCGAGTTTTCGATGATTGGATTGTTGAGCAGCTCGATAATAGTCAGCGTTACGAAGGTGTTGCTGATTCGCGCCCTGCGATTGCCGAGGCGCTTCAAAAAGCAGAGGCGTTTTTATTGCTGTCTTCGTGTTTGGCTGCATTGTTGTCTTCGTTGGCCATATCACTTGCTGCGAGGCAGTATTCTTCTCAGCAAATTCGAAGTGTGGCGATTCTTAAAACACTTGGTCTTACCGGGCGTGAGGTCGTATTAGTGTACGTCCTAAAACTTGGATTTATTGGACTTGTTGTTGTTTGTCTTGGACTTGTTTTAGGCCAGCTAGTTAGTGGTAGTTTATCGTCTGTCATTGCGCCGCTATTGCCTGACGTTGAACTACGTGTTGAATTTGATTTGTCGATGTCTGCCGTATTGGTAGCGGTTTTAGTCACCGTATTGACACTCTTTGGGAGCGCTATTCCGCAAGTATTTGCACTGTCTGGCGTAAAACCGATGGCTGTTTTGCGTCCTGAAGAAGGATTTCTTAGGCCGGTTAGTCGTTTCTACTACGTCTTATTGATTGCTGTCCTTTTGTTTACGTTAGCGATATACACCCAGTCCATACTTTTATTGGTATTGTTTGTATTGGGGTCGTGTTTATTGATGGTCGTTGTTGGAGTCATCGTTTTCATTTTGGCACGCTCACTAGAGTACGTTTCTTCAAGATATTTGAAGAAGAGTGAGTCGGGAGCTTCGCTTGCTGTGCAGGCGCTGGTATCTCAGCGCGGTAATACTTTTGCCCAATGTTTAGTGTATGCATTTGCCTTTTGTTTGTTTGCTTCGATTTTTATTGTTCGTGAATCACTCATTGCACAATGGCAGCAGCAAATACCAGAGAACGCTCCAAATCATTTCTTGATCAACATTACTGAGCCTCAAGTTAAGGGTGTGAAAGAGCTTTTGGCGAGCAATGGCATCAATGTTTCGCATATGTATCCAATGGTGCGAGGGCGAATGTCTCATATCAATGGCGAAGATGTGAAAGTTGCCGTCACAAAAGACGTTGCTGCGCTTAATCGTGAGTTGAATCTAAGCTGGGTTGAAGACATGCCTGAAGGCAATGAAATAGTTGATGGGGCATGGGTCAGTGATAGTGAGGGATTATCAGTTTCCGTCGAGCAAGAATTGACTGACAACATTGGTGTATCACTCGGCGATAGTTTGACCTTTAATGTCGCAGGTTTAGAAGTGGTCGCAACCGTTTCTAGTATTCGCAAAGTTGATTGGGAAAGTATGAAGCCGAATTTTTACGTCCTGTTTAAAGACGGGGCGTTGAATGACTTTCCAAACACTTATATTGCTAGCTTTTATTTGCCTGAAGACCAAAAAACCGTGATTAACGAGCTGTCTCGCTCTTACCCAACGGTAAGTGTTTTGGAGCTTGATCTGTTGATCGGAAAGATCCAGTCAATCGTGAATCAAGTTTCTACAGTGCTGAGTTTTGTTTTGTATCTAATTTTGGCAGCTTCGGTACTTGTGATTGCGGCAATTACACTTTCTAAGATTTCAGAGAGGGAGCATCAATCATTAATTTATAGAGTGCTTGGGGTGCGCAGTACAGTCCTTCAGAAAGCGTATTTTCTTGAGTTCTTCATTCTAGGTTTTGTTGCAAGCCTGGCAGGATTTCTCTGTGCCGAAGCGGCCTTAAATGCGGTTTCGATTGCTTTATTCGGTGCGAATCCAGTATTAAACTTGTCGGCTCTCATATTGGGTGTCGGCTTTAGCTCAGTACTGCTAGGGTTTCTTGGTTTTATAGTACTAAGGCGATTGACCCGTAATTCCCTGATGCAATCTTTGAGATAGCCAATTTTATGGATGGGTCGAATTTTCAACACCTATTACCGCTACTTGAACGGAATGCTTGGTTCCGAGGGCGTTCGGCTGAGTTTAAGTCGGATATGCTAGGTATTTCGAGTGTTTCTTATTTTGAAACGAGCGAGTCAATCTTTCAGCGCAACGCACTTAATGGCGGTGTCTATGCGGTATTAAGCGGTAGCGTCAAGATTTTTGGTGTAAACCGTGAAGGGAAAGAAGCTTTACTTACGTTCATTGAGCCGGTGGACTGGTTTGGGGAGCTTGCGCTATTCGATGGGGATGTTCGAACACACAATGCCGTAGCCTCAAGCAAGACTCAATTGTTATGTTTGAGACATGACAAACTTAATAGCCTTTTGGCAAGAAAACCTAATTATTGGAGAGATTTCGGGGTCTTGATGTCGGGAAAGCTCAGGGCGACCTTCCACTTAATGGAGGATTTAGCTTTGTTGCCGGCAAAGCAGCGCGTCGTTAAACGTTTAGTTTTGATGGTGAACAACGCGATCAGCGGGGAATATCTCCCTAACAATATTACATATGATGGGTTAGGCACCGTTACCTTAAATGTTGATCAAGCGAGTTTTGCGGCGATGCTGTCAATCTCGCGTCAAACCGCAAATCAAATTTTAAAAGATCTAGAGTCAGATGGCGTTCTTAAGCTCGACTATGGGCATCTTACGATTATTGACGCAATGCGATTGAGCCAGATTTTGAATCAATAACTTTGTCGTCTAGCTGACAGTTTCTTTTTTCTGTCGGCTATATAGTATCAGTCTTCGACATGGCTTAGGAGGATAATAATGAAAACTTTAACTCAACAACTTGTTATGTACGCGAATTATCATCGCGACCCACGAAATATTCTGACGCACTTTGTTGGTATTCCCCTCATTGTTTTTGCGATTGCTGTTTTACTTGCTCGTCCTGAGTTTGCATTGTTTGGCCTTGTTTTGGCTCCAGTTTATTTTGTTGTTGGTGCAGCCTGTCTGTATTACCTCGCATTAGATATCAAACTCGGCATTTTAATGGGCTTGGTGTTTAGTATGACTGTCTATGGCGCGCAGTATGTTGCATCTCTATCAACTATCGAGTGGCTGGCATGGAGTATCGGTTTATTCGTTGTTGGTTGGGTTTTTCAGTTTGTAGGCCACTTTTATGAAGGGAAAAAACCTGCATTTGTCGACGATATGACAGGTCTTCTAATCGGGCCGCTATTTGTCGTGTGCGAATTCGCTTTTATGTTCGGTTTAATGAAAAAACTTAAAGCTGAAGTAGAATCTCGAGCTGGTCCGGTATGTCATCAAACTGGCCCTGAAGCGAAAGCCTCTTAAGTAAACAAAATAACATCACTTCCAATGATGGTGAGCTGCTTATTAAAGCGGTTCGCCAGATATTGCATTGTCGCGGGGTTGTAGAAACAAATATGTGTTGGATCGTTTTTATAATGCCAACCCCCAAAATCGATGTTTTGGGTATGCAACTTTGTCATCAGGCCTAGTATTCCGTTCGCCCTTAATAATGAAAACAGAAGTTCAAACGTTTGGCTCGGTGCGTCTAAATGCTCAACCACTTCGGTCGAGCTGATGAAGTCGTATTCTGTGTTTAGTTTTTCTTTATCGTCAGCATAAAACTTGTCATAGATTTCGCATTCGTGACCTGCTTCCTTAAAGATTAATGACAGGGTAGGGCCCGGTCCGCTACCGAAATCTAGTCCTTGAGATGCGGTAGGTAGATTTTCGATCATAACGCTACCTAATTTGTTTAAAAAACTGCGATAGTTTGGGTCGTTAGGGTTATTGTCGTGGTGATCGTATATTTCTTTTTCTTCTTTCGGACATAAGTGAAATTCACTTGGAACAAAAACTAACTCGCATGCTTGGCATTGATAAAACTCTCTCGTTAGACGTTGATCGAAATAAAAATGGTAGATCTCTGAAGCCCCGCAAAGTAGGCAACAGTGAGAACTGTTACTATTGTTTTTGCCTGAGTCCATTCTGAACGTTTTGCCTAAATCACGAATCGAAATAAATAGAAAACTAAAATACTGTTAATTGTTCGTATAGTGCCGTAGTTCACTAAAGCGGTAAATAGGTCCTACTTTGAGCTTCGTGAACTTTGTCACCAAATGTTATTTCTTGTAGACTGCGCAGCGATTTCTGCGAGATCTTAAATAAATAATTACTCGTTTTTATCTAATAAATCTAATTGATAACTAAGCGCTGAGGTGTGTGCAAATGACTTTTCGTCGCATTCTTGCTTCTTTGTTGTTGGTTGCTGTTTCTTCGACAGCTTCTGCAGCATTAGAAAAGAAAAAATTCTGTCTTTATGACCCTGTTGGTAAAAACGGCCCTGCTGTGGCGTTCTTCTCTGACCTTACTGCTAAAGGTATCGGTTGGGGCATGGACATCGAAATCGCTGCTTACACAGATGAAAAAGTAGCTTCAAACGATTTTAAAGCAGGCCTATGTGATGTTGTTTTCTTAACAGCAATCCTTAGTCGTCCTTACGTGCCATTTGGCGGTACGCTTGATGCGCTTGGCGGTATCATTGACGAAGAAGGTCTAGCTCGTGTTCTTAAAACATTGACTAACCCTAAGTTGGCTCCTTTCTTAACGAATGGCAACTACGAAATGGTTGGTACGCTTCCTGTTGGTTCTGTTTACTTGTTCGTAAACGATCGTGATATTGATACTGTTCCTGAGTTCAGTGGTAAGAAAGTATCTGTACTTAACGAAGATCCACAGAGCCACAAGTTTGCAGATCTAGCTGGTGCATCTCCAGTTGGTACATCGCTAGCTACGTTCTCTGGCCAGTTCAATAACGGTAACATCGACATCCTACCAATGGTTGCGCTAGGTTACGACGTATTTGAGTTGTATCATGGTCTTGGCGAAAAAGGCGGTATCATCGATGAGAAGCTTCTGTACGGTATGATGCAGATGATTTCTCATAAAGACCGTTTTGCTCCTGAGTTCGGTCAAAACATGCGTGAGTACATTCTTGCTCGCCTACCAGACATCAACAAAATGGTTGATGATGCAGAGGCTGCAATTCCTGCTAAGTACTGGATCAAAACTGATGCAGATTCTCAAGCAGCTCTAGAGAAGTTCCGTACTGAAATCCGTGCGTCACTTCGTGACGAGGGTGTTCTTGATGCAAAAGCACTTGGCCTATTGTGGAAGATCCGTTGTTCAGTTGATCCATCACGTGGTGAGTGTTCTAAGCCGAAAGCTGAACGTTTCTAAACGACAGCAATTAGCTTTGGAAAAGGTCGGTTTTTACCGGCCTTTTTTATTTGTAATCTAAACGGCCTTATTCAAGATTTTTCCTTTCTAAAAAATCCCTTATACTGCAGCCCAAATTTTTTGTGACCTGAACGCTTAATATGACCGATTATTTGGTTAGCACCCAAGGACTAAGCTGTGAACGTGACGATAGGGTCTTATTTGAAGATCTGACGTTGAAGTTTAGCGCAGGTGAACTGATACAAATAGCTGGTCGAAATGGGGCGGGTAAAAGTACGCTTCTACGGATTATTGCAGGTGTATATACTGGGTTTGAGGGAGCTATCAATACAGCCTTCTTTAAACATCAGTTGTGTTATTTTGGCCATAAGGTTCCATTAAAGCCGGCATTAACCGCAGATGAAAATCTAAGTGCGCACAGCTTATTGGCATCGAGCACGACTCGCCAGCAAAGGAGTGATGCTTTGGCGCGATTCGGCTTGGACGATTATATCGACGTACCTTGTAGCGATATGTCTGAAGGCCAACGCAGGCGCGTTGGTCTATCTCGAATATTCTTGAGTAAAGCTAAGGTTTTCGTGCTAGATGAACCATTTGCTTCATTAGATAAAGAGACTGTCTCATTTCTTGAGCAAGTACTTGTCGAATTATCGGATTTGGGCAATTTGGTTATTTTTACAAGTCATCATCATATTGAGCATCCGCGCTTGAAGAAGGTTGTTTTGGATGGATAAACAACCAAAGAATGCGTTGTTTCAGCTATGGTTGCACGAGGCGCGGGTTGTCATTCGTGGCAAGCAAGACCTATTAAATTCTGTCATGTTTTTTGTTTTGGTGGTGATGCTCTTCCCTTTGGGAGTTGACCCTGGGGTGGAATTCTTACGTATAAGTTCCACAGGGCTAATTTGGGTGGCTGTTCTTTTGAGTTTGATGTTGACCTTAGGATCAATGTTTAAAGCTGATTTTGACGACGGAACAATCGAGTTGTGGCTTCAGTCTTCACACCCTATATTTGCGCTTGTTTTTGTTAAGGTTCTTGCGTTGTGGGCGATTAGTATATTACCGCTACTCGCTATGGTGCCTTTGTTAGCGACGATGCTCCACTTTCCGTTTGAAGCGCTCGGGGTGCTGATTTTATCGCTATTGCTTGGGTCATTGGCATTGGCGCATATCGTGAGCGTTGGCGCAGCATTAACTGCTAGCGCAAAAACCGGAGGCATATTGTTAATGCTTTTGGTTTTACCATTAACAGTACCAGTATTGATTTTTGGCTCTGGGGTTGTTGGATTATCAGTCGACGGGGCGTCTATCTCTGGTTCTTTTGCGATGCTTGGTGCAATCACCATGCTTTATTGCGTCCTTTGTCCGTTTGCTGCGGGCGCGAGTTTAAAGATCATATGCGATGTTTAGAAAAGTGAAAGTGTAAATGGCAAATACGAAATGGACATGGTTCCACCGCTTTGGATCTCCTAAGTGGTTGTACGACTTCTCAGAACGCTACAACGGACCACTCTTTGGGGTTGGTTGTGCGCTTATGCTGGGAGCGTGCTTTTGGGGGTTGTTTATTGCACCGCCTGATTACCAACAGGGTGACAGCTTTAGAATTATATACATCCATGTTCCTACTGCGATTTTAGCCCAGTCGTGCTACATGATGATGGCTGCGGCTGCGCTTGTCGGGCTCGTTTGGCGAATGAAAATAAGCGACTATTTCATCGCTTGCGCTGCGCCAATTGGTGCCGTCATGACATTTCTTGCGTTATTTACAGGTGCTGTCTGGGGCAAGCCCACATGGGGAACTTGGTGGGTGTGGGATGCGCGTTTAACATCGATGCTTTTACTATTGTTTTTGTATTTTGGCGTCATAGCACTTCGTTCTAGCATTCAAAGCGCCGATAATCGTGCAAGAGCATCATACGTACTCGTATTGGTGGGGGTAATAAATATTCCGATCATTAAATATTCGGTTGATTGGTGGAATACACTGCATCAACCCGCAACGTTTACGTTAACAGAGAAACCCGCAATGCCGGCTGAGATGTGGTTGCCACTATTAATTATGGTGATTGGCATTTACTGTTTTTTTACGGCCTTGGTTCTCGTACGTATGCAGGCAGAAATCGTTCAACGAGAGCTTAAAACGCGTTGGGTCCATAAGCTATTGAATATCGAAGGTGAGCGGAGCAATGGCTGAATATTTTGAGATGGGCCACCATACTTTTTATGTTTGGTTATCTTACGGCGTATCGTTCGCCTTATTTTTTGGTTTAGCGTTTTTCTGTTTTGACGGGAGAGCAAAGGCTAAAACCACCACTGAAAAAAGAATTCGTCGTCTATTGAAACAAAAGAGAGAGTCAAAGTAGTGCATCCGAAGCGTAAGCAGCGATTGCTGATTATCTGTTTTCTAGTCTGTGGTCTTAGTGTTGCGATAGGGCTCGCTTTGTACGCACTGAGCGAGAATATAAATCTATTCTATAACCCGACGGAGATTTCCGAAGGTAAAGCTCCTGAAGGGGTGAAAATTCGCGCTGGTGGAATGGTTCGTGAAAGTTCAGTATCTCGTAGCGAAGATGATCTTACCGTTAAATTTGTTTTGACTGACTTCGTTGCCGATGTCGAAGTCAATTACACGGGCATACTGCCGGATCTATTTAGAGAAGGGCAAGGTATTGTCGCTTTAGGGCGGATTAATAATGAGGGTGTTCTCATTGCAGACGAAGTGCTTGCCAAGCATGACGAGAATTACATGCCTCCAGAAGTTGCAGAGGCACTCGAAAAGTCTGGGCATAAAGGTTACGGCGATCAATACACTTCAGATAAGGAATACTAAATGCTACCAGAGCTGGGTCATTTCGCACTGATAATAGGCTTATTGTGTGCCTGTCTACAAAGCATTACACCACTTTATGGTGTAGCGAAAAATTCCCCCGTATGGATGGAAACAGGGCGATCGTTAGCATTCGGCCAATTTTTCTTTATCTTTGTCGCTTTTTTAATCCTTGCAAACGCTTTTGTTCAAGATGACTTTAGCGTTAAGTATGTGGCTGGCCACTCCAATACGCTATTGCCTGTGTACTATAAGATCAGTGCTGTATGGGGTGGGCACGAAGGCTCACTATTGCTTTGGGCTCTTACCTTGGCAGGTTGGACAATAGCGGTTGCCATATTCAGTAAACAATTGCCACGCGAGATGCTTGCTAGAGTGCTTGCCGTGATGGGCATGATTAGTATTGGATTCTTGCTATTTATTTTACTGACGTCTAATCCGTTTGATCGTTTGCTTCCAAACACACCGCTAGAAGGAAGCGACCTCAACCCGTTGCTTCAAGACTTTGGTTTGATCGTGCATCCGCCAATGTTGTACATGGGATATGTGGGCTTCTCTGTGGCCTTTGCTTTTGCTATAGCGGCTCTACTGGGTGGCAGTCTTGATAGCGCTTGGGCAAGGTGGTCTCGACCTTGGACTATTGTTGCGTGGGCATTCTTAACGCTTGGTATCGCACTGGGAAGTTGGTGGGCATACTATGAATTAGGCTGGGGCGGTTGGTGGTTCTGGGACCCAGTAGAAAATGCTTCATTTATGCCTTGGTTAGTCGGCACAGCTCTGATGCACTCTCTTGCGGTGACTGAGAAACGCGGTGCCTTCAAAAGTTGGACCGTGTTCTTGGCAATCATTGCGTTTTCCTTGAGCCTGCTGGGTACATTCCTAGTCCGATCTGGTGTACTTACCTCTGTTCACGCTTTTGCGTCAGACCCGTCTCGTGGCTCTTTCGTTTTAGCGCTTTTGGGTATTACGATGATTGTGTCGCTGGGCTTATATGCTTGGCGAGCGCCGGATCTTGTTGGAAAGAGCGAGCACAAGCTGTTATCGCGCGAAAGCTTCTTGTTGGGTAATAATATCGTGCTTGTGGTTGCATGGATTACAGTCATGATCGGTACGCTTTACCCCTTGGTATTAGATTTCATAGGTGCAGGAAAACTTTCAATAGGCCCTCCGTACTTCAATGCTGTATTTTCTCCTTTGATGGCTATCCTGGCGGTTTTACTTGGCTTCGGACTGGTCGCTAATTGGAAATCGACAGAGCCCAAAGGTCTGGTTAAGAAGTTACGTGTGGTTGCAGTGGTGTCAGTTGTGCTGACCCTTGTGTTCACTGCGATATCTGGTATTGCGTGGGATTGGATTTCAATGCTCGCAATCTTGTTAGGCTTGTGGGTCGCATTAATTACACTGAATGATCTTCGCAAGAAAGCCGTAGCTAGAGTCGGTAATTTGAAAAACAAATTGGCATTGGGTTCGGCGTACTATGCCATGGTACTTGGCCACCTTGGCTTTGCTCTTATGATTGTTGGTGCAACGATTGTGTCGCTTCACTCTGTCGAGCGAGATGTCCGCATTGAGATTGGTCAGAAAGTAGTGCTAGGACAATATGAGCTTCATTTTGCTTCCTTGCACGCTATTCAGGGGCCTAATTATGAAGCGTCTCGGATTAACGTTGAGGTGTTGAGTGATGGGCAAGTTGTTTCGGTCCTCAAGCCTGAAAAACGTGTGTATTTCTCTCAAGCTAATCCCATGACTGAAGCTGGGATTGATCCGGGTTTGTTGCGAGATGTTTACGTGGCGATTGGAGAGGAGCTCGATGGCGGTGCATGGGCCGTGAGAGTTCAATATAAGCCCCTCATTCGATGGATTTGGCTTGGCGCAATTTTCATGTTTATTGCAGGTGGCTTAGCTGTGTTTGATAAACGTTATCGTCCTAAAGAAAAAGTGAGCCAAGTAGTGATGCCATCAAATTCGGAGTTTGCTAAGTAAATGAAGTCTCGTCTCGTATTCTTGACCCCTTTGATGTTAGCAGTCGGTCTAGGACTTATTTTATACACAGCTTTGGGCAAAGACCCGAGCAAGTTAGAAACAGCACGCCTGAACGATCCACTCCCAACATTTTCGTTACAATCGCTTGAATATCCAAGCAAATTACTCACTAACGCTGATTTAGGTGGGAAGCCTTCGCTACTTAACGTTTGGGCAACATGGTGCCCAGCTTGTAAGAGTGAGCACGGGTATCTGATGGCACTTGCACAACAAGGTGTTCCGATTATTGGTCTGAATTACAAAGATGATAGAGCGAAAGCGTTACAGTGGTTAGACAGGCTTGGTGATCCTTATTCGTTGAACCTATTTGATCCGCGAGGGAAGTTCGGGTTCGATTTAGGGGTGTATGGTGCACCAGAGACCTACATCATCGATCAAAATGGTGTAGTACGCTATCGACATGTCGGTGAGGTGAATCATCGTGTTTGGGAGGCACAATTGGCTCCGCGGTTTAACGCATTGCTCAAGGAATAAATACCAATGAGATTTGTCCTTCTTTTTGTCCTCGCTATTGGCTTTGAGTCACTTAATGCCGACATTGATGTATATGAATTTAGTTCTGAAACGAAGCTAGAATCTTATCAAGCTCTAACCCGTGAATTGCGTTGCCCTAAGTGTCAAAATCAGGATATTGCCGATTCAAATGCGCCGATTGCTCAAGATATGCGCGCGCAAGTTCAAAGACTGGTTGAAGATGGACATAGCCACGATGACGTCGTCGACTTTATGATTCAAAGATTTGGCGAATTTGTTACTTATAAGCCTCCAGTGCGATCAGAGACGTATTTGTTGTGGTATGGGCCATGGGTATTTATCGCGATAGGTCTGATTGCGATTATTGGTATCTCCAGAAGTAAACGGAAATCTGTAGATACTAATGGTGCTACTGAAAGTACTGGTTCCTCATTGAAGGTGGATAATTCAGATGATCAAGCTGAACTCGAAGCCTTGTTAAAAAAATATTCTGACGATTAGTCATCCATCTATTTAATTTCTATAGGCAAAGTCATCAATGACCCAATTCTGGATAATAGCCTCAATCCTTTCTCTTGTTGCTGTATGGATAGTACTTCACCCCTGGTTCAAAAGGCATAAGCTTGAAGAAATTGCCGTTGATACGGCGGCCGAGGCGCGGGTGCGCGCGAACGTTAGAGCATACAAAGAACGTCTCAGGGAGCTCAATGCTGAGCTGCGTTCAGATGCAATTGATCAGGTTCAGTTTGAAGAAATTAAGAAAGAGCTAGAGGCAACGCTCCTTGGTGATGCAAAGAACGTACAGGCCCGTACCGACAACTTAGATAGAGCGACATCAACAACCTTTATCAGTTTAATCGTCGTTGCTTTGGCTTTAGTTGGCTTAAGCGCATATTTGTACAACTCTTGGGGTGCGTATGATCTCGCTCTACATAGTGAAGACTCTAAGTTTAGTGCTGCTGAAATTGCTGCGGCGCAGAGTAAAGCAGAGGCAGGAGATACGCTTGGCCTACTAGTTCAACTTCGCGATAAGTTACGAGAAAATCCCGCAAATGCTGAGGGTTGGGAGTTGTTAGCGCGCTCTGCTCTGAACACTAACCATTTCGAGATTGCAGCAGAAGCTTATGGGCAGTTGGCTGAGATAGAAAGCTCTCCAGAAATAAAGGCGGCATTATACGGATTGCAGGCGCAGACCCTGTATTTCTCAGGTATCGCAATCGATGCTCCTCCAGTTGCCGATGCTGTAAACAAAGCGACCCTACTTAATCCACAAGATACCAACATTTATGGACTAAAAGCCTTGGCAAGTTATGATCAAGGGCAATTTGACCAAGCTATAGAATATTGGAAGACGATTTTAACGTTGGAACCTAATCACCCATCGCGCGGAGCGATTGAAGAGGGTATTTCTGCGGCTGAACGAGCACTGGGCGTACCTTCAACCATACAAGTACCTGCCTCAACAGTTAGAGTAAGCGTTGACGTAACGATTGAACCCGCATTGCTGTCTCAATTTAATGAAAATGAAATTGTGGTCGTGTATGCGCGAGCCAGCGTTGGTCCGCCAATGCCATTAGCAGTGGCCAGATTTTCCCCTAAACAAGAAATTAACGACATAGTATTAGATGATAGCTTAGCTATGATGCCAGAGCTGAAATTAAGCCTATTTGAATCTGTCGATGTGGTAGTTCGAATCACCAAGGGTTCTGTTGAGCGAAAGCTTGGGGATTATGAAAAAATAATTAGCGGTGTGTTGGTAGCTGATCAGCCGCGTTTATCAATTAATATCGGTGCAGAAGACATCGTGACTGATTCAAAATAGTTAGAGGTAGAAAGAGCATGAAAGTTGTCGTAATTGGCGCAGGTACAATGGGAGCGGGTATTGCACAGACGTTTGCATCGTCTGGTTTTGAAGTTGTACTCAAAGACATTGCGCAAGAAGCAGTTGACAAAGGTCTCCAGACAATCGAGAAGGGGCTGTCACGTTTATTGGCTAAGGATAAAATTACGCAAGAAACCTTTGACTCGACTTTAGCGCGAATTCAAGGTTCTAACGATAACAGTTTGGTCTCTGACGCAGCGCTTATTGTTGAAGCAGCTGTCGAGAATATGAATATCAAAAAAGCCATCTTTACTGAGTTAGATGCGGTGTGTGGCCCAGATACGATTTTCGCCACAAATACCTCTTCTTTATCAATTACTGAAGTCGCTGCAGCAACGAGTCGTCCAGACAGATTTTTGGGGATGCATTTTTTCAATCCTGCGCCGGTAATGAAGTTGGTTGAGCTCATCAAAGGGATCGCGACGTCGCAAGAAACCTTCGATAAGGTTGCTGATATTACCTCTCAGCTTGGAAAAACGGCTGTAGAAGTTGCAGAGGCTCCAGGATTTGTTGTGAATCGCATTCTAATTCCAATGGTCAATGAAGCTGTTGGAATCTTAGCTGATGGCGTAGCTAGTGCGGAGGATATTGACGCTGCAATGAAGTTGGGCGCAAATCATCCAATGGGACCACTCGCTTTAGGCGATTTAATTGGTTTGGATGTATGTCTGGCGATCATGGAAGTTCTCTATGATGAGTTTGGCGACAGTAAATATCGCCCGCACCCTTTACTACGTAAGTATGTGAGAGGCGGAATGTTAGGTCGTAAATCCAGCAAAGGATTCTACGACTATAGTTAAATAGAAAAGGGGCGAATGCCCCTTTTTTGATTTTATAAGTGTTTAAAGCCGTGGTGATCCAACGGCATGCAGTTTCAACACTCCAAATTATAAATACGAGGCTGTTATGAATTTAGAGAGTATTCTTGCTCAGTTTGACGATAAAGTAATTAATCCTATTGGCGCATCGCGCAAGAAAAACCAGATTATCGGTAAGGGTTATATTTCAGCGTTAAAAGCGTTAGTCAGTGTTATTAATATTCCTAAGCCGACGGTGCTGACTGGAAAAAACTCTTCACTAAAACTGTGTGAGAGTGTAGCTAGCTTCGGTTTGAAGAAAGTCCTTATCGTAACTGATCGACCACTCTATGAGCTTGGCTTGCTCGAAAATATTCTCCAATCGCTTGAACATCGCGGAATGGCATATGAGCTATTTGCTGATGTGCAACCAGATCCTACTTTTTCTGTCGTGGAAGCTGGGCTTAAGCGCTATAGGCAAGCAAATTGTGACTCGGTAATGGCAGTTGGTGGTGGGTCGTCTATTGATTCAGCAAAGGTAATCGCTTTGGCTGCTTCAAATAACACTGAACCGAAAAAACTAGTAGGAATTTTGAAAGGTAAGGTCGGTTGTGCGCCCTTCTTTTGCGTTCCTACGACCGCGGGGACAGGCTCTGAAGTAACCATCGGCGCTGTGATTTCGGATGACGAGACACATCAAAAGGGCTTGGTTATAGAGTCAAAAATCGTACCTTTGATCGCAGCCCTTGACCCTGCACTTATGAAAGCTCTGCCTCCCGCGATAACAGCTGCAACTGGGATGGATGCACTTACGCATTTGGTTGAGTCTTTTTTAAGTACGATGGCCAATGAAGAGTCGAGCTACTACTCAAAAGCTGGCATCAAGTTGGTGTTCGATAATTTAAGCAAAGTATATAAAAAGGGCGCTAACTTAAGTGCGCGTGAGGATATGGCACTTGCTTCGTTTTATGGCGGTTTGACCATTAATCTTGCGGGGCTTGGTTATGTTCATGCATTTGCGCATCAACTTGGCGCTTATTACGGTATACCTCACGGTCTTGCTAACGCTAAGGTCTTGCCAAAGGTTCTTAGATTTAACCATGATTTCGTGCCTGAACGATTGGCTGAACTCGCAGATCTTATCGAGTGCTGTGATGCAAATGCTAGCGTTTATGAAAAAGGTTTGGCGTTTATTGAGGCTGTTGAAGATTTGATTGTAAGTGTAGGGATTTCTCCAAAAGTCGATGCGCTTCAATTAAAGGATTTTCCGAGTATCAGACGCGCTGCGTTCAAAGAAGCAAATTCAACCTATGCGGTACCTGCTTATATGTCAGCCGACGATGCGCATAATCTTTTGCTGAGCCTCGCTAAATAACCAACAAGGAGCGCGCGTGAATCGCGAGAAAGGGACCTCAGTCGGGGCAATATTTACGCAGTTTTTTATATTGGGCTGTACATCATTTGGTGGTCCAGTTGCGCATATTGGTTTTTTTCGAAAGCGGTTTGTTGATGAATTAAATTGGATCAATGACAAAGCTTTCTCGGATTTACTGTCGCTGTGTCAATTCATTCCAGGGCCGGCAAGTAGTCAGTTAGGTATGGCGTTAGGTTATCATCGCCATTCTTATGCTGGGGCGATTGCGGCCTGGCTCGCGTTTACGCTTCCATCAGCGCTTTTACTTACGATATTTGCGGCTCTGCTTGTTAATGACAGCTCCTTTTTAAATTCTGGCGTCTTGCAAGGCTTGAAATTGGTTGCAGTGGCGGTAGTTATTCAAGCTTTCGTTACGATGAGGCATTCTCTTACGCCGGACTTTATACGTATTCTTATAATGGTTGTCAGCGCGTTAGCTTTTGCGCTCTGGAATAGTGTATACGCTCCGATTTTCGTTCTGTCGATCGTTGGCCTGCTCAGTTCTCGCTATAAGGTTACCGACGCAGCTTCCGATGTTGCTGTTAATTATGAGCGAAGCCGTGTTCATTTGATTGGGCCAATCGTGTGTTTAAGTGCTTTCTTTGTTTTGTTAGCGGCGGCCTTACTAGTAAGTCGAGGAGGGAGCTGGGAAAGCCTAAGTCAAGCCAGTGCTTACTACAATGCAGGATCCCTCGTATTTGGGGGAGGGCATGTCGTTTTGCCTTTACTTGAGTCTCAAGTCGTTACAGCTGGTTGGGTAGATAAAGATATTTTCTTGGCAGGTTACGGCGCGGCACAAGCGGTACCGGGACCGCTGTTTACCTTCGCAAGTTTTTTAGGAGCTTCGCATTTAAGTGGTCCGAATGGCTTTAGTGGCGCTGCGCTGGCGACGTTCGCGATATTTTTGCCTTCATTTTTGCTTTTGTTCGGTGTGCTGCCATTCTGGGATCGCTTAAGATCTAGACCTAAGATTAAAAGCGCGCTGTGGGGAGTGAATGCTGCGGTTCTTGGCTTGTTGCTGGCAACCCTGTATGACCCAGTGATCACTCAAAGTATCAAAGATCTTACAGATACAGCGTTTGTGGCAATTACCTATATCGCGCTTGTCGTTTTTCGTTTACCAGTGGTCGCTATCGTTATTGCCGGCGGAGCGCTTGGCGCAGCACTTTTTTAAGTGCTTACTTCGTTTATTTCGGCTGCGCGTCTAAACTTTGCCCTGTTACGCCTTTGCTTTCAGCACCCATTAAATATAAGTAGAGATTCATTATTTCCAACGGCGCTTTCAATGACATTGGGTTTTCCGCTGGATACGCGCTGGCTCTCATATTTGTGCGAGTTGCGCCGGGGTTAATAATGTTTACTCGTATCGGATCTTCTTCTGTATCCAGTTCGTCAGCAAGCACTTGCGCAAAGCCTTCTGTCGCGAATTTACTTACAGAATATGCACCCCAGTAAGCACGGCCTTTTCGCCCAACACTTGATGAAGTAAAAATGATAGAAGGGTCATCAGATAGCTTTAGTAAGGGGATGAATGTTTTTGTCATCAAGAAGCATGCATTTAGATTGACCTGCATAACTTTTTGCCATACTTCAACTTCGTATTGCTCTATTGGTGTCATTGAACCAAGCTGGCTAGCGTTATGAACAAGCCCGTCTAGTCGCCCAAACTCTTGATCGATGACATCAGCAATTTTGTGATAGTCAACTTCAACAGCACCTTCAAGATTTACTGGGAGAATAGCTGGTTCAGGTAGCTGTTCGGATACGATCTGATCGTATACAGCTTCAAGCTTTGTGGTGGTTCGTCCTAATAAAAGAACTGTCGCGCCTGCTCGTGCATAGCTAAGTGCGATTGCCTTTCCTATGCCTTCGCCTGCACCTGTAACCAGGATAACTTTGTTAAGTAGTAGGTTTTCAGGTGCTTGATAATCGTGCATGGTTACGCCTATTCGCAGAAGAGTAAAGATCGCAATTTTATTGAGATTAATGCAACTTGTCATTGTGTTTTGTTTGAATAATCATAAGACACAACAATAAAGATAAACGTGAGGGTAATATGCCGCAGCAATCGATTAATATGTCATTCCAATTCAATAAACCTCTTGCAACTGTGTTCGCTGATTTAAGTAATCACGAATTATTTGGGAAAATTTGTGGCATTAAGATGACTACAATTCAACAAGGTGAAGATGGTGCGTGTGGGCTTGGTTCAGTCCGTAAAATAAATATTGGGCCGCTTCCGTCTTTTGAAGAAACGATTACTGAATTTAAAGAAGGCGAGTTTATTGAATATAAGATCACGCGAGGAAGCCCAATTAAGAACCATGTGGGAACTTTACGATTCAAAGAACAAGGCGACGGTTGTTCCCTTGATTATCAGATTAAGCTTGAATCAAAAATACCCTTTACAACAGGGCTGATCAAAAGCGTGCTAAAGCAAGGCATCTCGAAAGGCATTTCTTCGTACGCGGCGGCGTAAGATATTTATCGCATAAGTGTATGAATGGTAGATCCTAGCTCTTCAGGATCTACCGGTTTAGATAAAAAGCCATTCATTCCGGCTTCTAGACACATCAACTTAACCTCTTCGTCTGAATTGCCGGTTAATGCGACTATTGGCGTGATCTTATGATCTGCGTCAGCATACCCTCGCCGTATAAGCTTGCTAGCTTTAAATCCATTCAATAACGGCATGTGACAATCCATTAGGATTAAACCGATATCATGCTGCTTGTCATTGATTAGTAGGTCAAATGCGAGAAGGCCGTTATCTACCACTGAATGTTCTACGCCAATTGTTTCAAGTAGCGCGCTCGTGACGAGTTGATTTACTGGGCTGTCTTCTACGAGCAATATTTTCATAATGGCGATCTATTCTTGATGCTAGGTTCAAAAAATCGTAGTACAGGAAATAGGCTAAAACGCCTCGAAATTAT
>NZ_LWFH01001266.1:0-1184 GCF_001635725.1 Oleiphilus sp. HI0066 | reverse complement strand
AGTTTCATCGAAAGTTTGCATGTGGAATTATCTTACGTGATTCGCTTTGTATGAACGGTTTTCATCCTCGTGTGCTGCAAAGTAACGATGTTGTGATTAGCTGGGATCAAGACGGGCAGCATTACGAAATAGGCCCGATTCGTCTACAAATGCCTGAAGATTATAATCCGAACACTACTCATGCCATTCAATTTATATTCATCGATCATCATCGTGTAGAAATGGCATTCCCTGAGTCTCGCTATTAATTGGGACTTTTGTGTCGCGCGCCATGCCTCGTATTAGGGCGCGTTTTACTCTTTTCTACATACTTACATTTCTTCGTATACAGACCTTTTTTGTATTGAACTACGATTTTTTATACAAAATTTTGCATGTGAAAAATCTTCGTCTAGGCTAGGAATATCAACGGCTTACAAGTGTTTCTTGACTGCTTTTATGTGGTGCGGGAGACGTATTTTGCGCACATTGATGGTGCGCTACGTAAAGCCAAAAATCTAGATTGTCTACGTATTAAAGGAGTAGTTATGAACGATCGTAGTTGGATGTTGAACCCCTCAGCCATCACTGCTGCACGCAACTGTATTCACCTCGTGCAGGACGAACTCGGCGTGAAGTTAAAGCTATCTCACCCGCAGTTTATTGAGATGTTACAAGAGTATGCCGAGCTGACTGACTCAGAAGAATTAAACGAGAGCTTAGCGACACTTCTTCAATATGCTGATGGCGATGTGCCTACTTTAAATAGTCAGCAAGACAAGGCTGTTGCCAGACGTGATGCTCGCCCTGCTAAAGCAGCTAGTCAGGCTCAAGCTCAAATGGCTCACAACGCTACAGGACAAGGCGAACTGGTCGAGTACCGTGGAAAATTCTATCCAATGTACAATGCCCAAGGCTTGAAGTTCCAAGGCTTGTATCGCGGTCAGGCTCGATATAGTTAATCACTGAGAGGTCTATGTGGTGCGAGATAATAGTAAGAGCGGTGAGATCGCTTACCGCTCTTTGTACCCTGTTCCACTGATCTAGCTAAGATACTCGGATTGTTGTTCTGACTGCGCTCTTTCGAGTGCGCATTGAAAGGCTTTCAAAGCAGCCTTGTCGTCTCGGTCATCGATGCAATCAATGGGTGCAGAACAGCCGATCATTAAGTTGTCGATATATCCAAAATCCTCGATAGACATGCC
>NZ_LWFH01001265.1:0-934 GCF_001635725.1 Oleiphilus sp. HI0066 | reverse complement strand
CTGAGAAGTAAGCAGCATGACGGAATATCTACTCATATTAGTGAGCACAATTTTGGTCAACAACTTTGTGCTCGTGCAGTTCCTCGGTTTATGCCCATTCATGGGTGTATCGAATAAGCTTGAAACGGCAATGGGGATGTCCTTTGCGACAACCTTCGTGCTTACTTTGTCTTCAGTGTGTGCGTATCTCGTATACACCTATCTACTAGAACCTTTCGATCTTGCGTATTTGCAGACGATCTCTTTCATTCTAGTTATTGCAGTTGTCGTGCAATTCACAGAACTCGTTGTACGCAAAACAAGCCCTTTGTTGTACCGCGTACTGGGTATTTTCCTTCCGTTGATCACAACAAACTGCGCAGTACTTGGCGTTGCTTTACTCAACATCAAAAAGCAAAACGGATTTGTCGAATCCATTCTGTATGGCTTCGGCGCAGCGATTGGTTTTTCTCTCGTTATGATATTGTTTTCGGCGATGCGAGAACGTCTTGCGTTCGCTGATATTCCGAATGCATTTAAAGGCTCAGCTATCGGAATGATCACCGCTGGTCTTATGTCATTAGCATTTATGGGCTTTACCGGATTGGTGGCGTTCTAATGTCCATTGCAGTAACCGCAATTATCGTTTTATTAAGCTTAGCCGTAGTCTTTGGTGCGATTTTAGGATTTGCAGCGATACGTTTTCGTGTAGAAGGCAACCCTATCGTTGATCAAATTGATGATCTACTACCCCAAACTCAATGTGGACAATGTGGTCACCCAGGATGCCGCCCANATGCTGAAGCCATCTCAAATGGTGAAGACATTAATAAGTGTCCGCCTGGTGGTGAAGCAACGATCCAAGCTCTTGCAGATCTTTTAGATGTCGAGCCTTTACCACTCGATGCAGAGCATGGTGAAGAAAAAGCGAAGCAAGTCGCCGTCATTCGCGAAG
>NZ_LWFH01001264.1:0-875 GCF_001635725.1 Oleiphilus sp. HI0066 | reverse complement strand
GAGGCAGCATGGTTAGTTGGCAATGCGTTTCGATTGCCCGTCTCAGATCATAGTCAGAGCCTTGTAACACATATGTTTTCACGTCCCTGTATGTCGGAAGCACGACGCATCATTATGAATGATGGGCTGCTTCTTGACGTGTCAGCAGGCCAAAACCATCTCATTGAATTGCGGAAGCACTTATACCCAGACGTAAAAATTAAAAAGCGGGTAGAGAAAACACCGATATCAAACGAGGATTTTGAATTACTCGAAGACCAACGCGTTTCTTATACCTTCACGCTCAACTCAAAAGACGCCATTCTTGACCTCATCACAATGACTCCACATGTTTGGCGTGCGCAACGCTCTGAGATCGAGCGCACCGCAGAATTGAGATCGCTTTCATTAAGCTGCGATGTATATGTTGCAAGCTATAAACCAAAGAATCATATAAATGGAAACTAGATTTAAGCTATTCTTTGTGTTCAGCGCACTCTTATTGATATCACTCTCTGGCTTAACCTACGCTGAGTTTTATATGGAAGATTCAGTGCAACAAGAACTAATTGGTCTAGTTTCATTAATAGCAGCAGCCCTATCGATATTTGGCGTTGTCGCTGCATATGTCATGATATTGTGGCAACGACTAAAACGCTTTTTCACTACGGATACACGACGATGACACAGCAACCCGATGTAGAGATTTATATAAAGAATGTTGTGCTCAACGACCTCGCTTCATGGCTCGCCGAAGTTTTTAGCGACACAGATATAAAACTGATCACTAATATCAAATTAGATAGCCCTAAGCCCGTCACTACGCATATATCTCTGGACGAACAACGCATTGAGTTAATGATAACTCCACGCGCAGCAGGAAAGGCTTACACAAG
>NZ_LWFH01001263.1:0-914 GCF_001635725.1 Oleiphilus sp. HI0066 | reverse complement strand
GTCACACCAAATTGCTGCCCTAACCGATACTGCTTAGCGACAGGATTTTTACAACTAGCCACATCATTTAGACGACCAGTACTTCGATTAACTTTTGAATCTAGACGACCCTCTTTTGCCTCATTCATTGCCTCAAGCGAATCGTCGGCACACCATACGGACGTTAATTTATCATAAGACGCACTGTTAACACCGGCGCGAGGGAAGCTCATATAGCTCACCGTTATACCCAACTCATTCATTTTAGGTATTTCCCGATGCAGCTTTCGACAGTAACCACAATCAATATCAGTAAAGACTTTAATTTGGGCCTTTTCCTCACCTTTAGCCTTGTAAGTGATCAGCTCCGAAGCTTCGATCGATTTCAACAACTCACCACGCTTTGCCTGACGCTCTTTTTCACTAATATTCTCAAGTCGACCACCAATTGTGCTGTACAACTCGCCTGTAAAAAAATACTCACCGTTACTTGAGACAAAAATCGCCTGCCCACTTTGATCATGAACTTGATAGATACCGCCAACTGGCGTTTCAGCAACCGAAACAACCTCCAATTGCGGGACAGCTTTTTTCAAGGCCGACTCAATATTTTGTTCAACTTCAGCGATAGCGAACACCGGCATGCAAGCGAATAAAAGACCACATATATTACTTAACTTCATAACAACCCCATTTAAATTTATCCCTTATATGATCACATGCATCAGAGAACGTTCAATATCTTATAAATAAAAACTACGAACAAGGATCACCTAACCGTAAACGCAAAAAACCCCGACGAGTCGGGGTTTTTTATAAATCAATATAAACTTAGTTAAGCTTCTCTTTGATACGTGCAGCCTTACCACTAAGCTCACGCAAGTAGTACAACTTAGCCTGACGAACATCACCACGACGCTTAACAGTAATGCTAT
>NZ_LWFH01001262.1:0-744 GCF_001635725.1 Oleiphilus sp. HI0066 | reverse complement strand
ATTCCAATCATTATGATCACTGCGAAAGTCGAAGAAGACAATAAGATTCAAGGCTTGGAAGTCGGAGCGGATGATTACATTACTAAGCCTTTTTCTCCACGTGAGTTAGTGGCTAGGTTAAAAGCGGTGCTGCGTCGAGCTAATCCACAAGGGTTAGAGTCTGCGATTAATATTGATGGCTTAGAGCTCGATCCAGTCTGTCACCGTGTTAGCTCAGAAGGTGAAACGCTTTCGATGGGGCCAACAGAATATAAACTCCTGCAGTTTTTCATGACACACCAAGATCGCGTCTACACGCGAGCGCAGCTATTGGACCTCGTTTGGGGTGGTAATGTGTATGTGGAAGAACGCACTGTTGATGTACACATTCGTCGTTTGCGCAAAGCGATCGGCAAACGCCATGAAGCCTTAGTTCAAACTGTTCGAGGTACCGGTTATCGTTTTTCTACCAAAACGGCGCATTAATTGGCTAATATAGCCTTATCTATTTTGTGCGAGTTTAAAGGAAGCAAAGCGAATGCATAAACGCGCGTCTGCACATGTCCGCTATTTAGTGTGGGCATTTGTGCTAGCTGTTTTACTCGGCTTAATCACGGACCTTCTCCTTCCTAGTCTTCTGGTGTTCTTTGCGAGCTATAGCTTGTGGATGGTGCGACAAGCACTTCGTTTACATGCTTGGCTCTATCCAACTAAAAAGCCAAAAGAAGTGCCTGAAAGTTATGGTTTATGGGGAGACCTTTTTGA
>NZ_LWFH01001261.1:0-602 GCF_001635725.1 Oleiphilus sp. HI0066 | reverse complement strand
CCAGAGTATGTGCGCTGGGAATTACACCGAGTGCATGTCGTAGAAGCAAACCTCAAAAAAGGAGCTCGCCACATATACAAGAAGCGAGTGTTTTATATAGATGAAGACTCTTGGAGTATTGCTTTGGTTGATCAGTATGACAACCGTGGTGAGCTTTGGAGAGTAAGCGCTGCAATGCTGAAAAACTATTACGAATTGCCGGGCACTTGGACTACCTCGGATGTTTTTCATGACTTGCAGTCGCGTCGATATAGTGTCAATGGATTGTACTCTGAAGAACGACAGGCCCCTTTGTTTGAAAGCAAGGTTCCTGGTAAACGTTATTTTAAGCCGCAGTCTTTGCGTCGCCGAGCACGATAACCATCTTATAGTTACATGACGCTCCATTAAATGGGGCGTTTGAACGTTTTAAGGATAATAGATGAATTCTATTTTTCATCGCTGTTTTGGTCTTCTAGGGGGACGAAAGCTAGCGCAAGCATTTATAGGGGCGAGTGTTGTAGGTAGCTCGTTTTCGCTTCAAGCAACGGATGTATTAAATACTCCTTCCTACCCTTCTGAATTAGCCTCTGAATATTTATTGGTTGATATTGAAAATCTTG
>NZ_LWFH01001260.1:0-849 GCF_001635725.1 Oleiphilus sp. HI0066 | reverse complement strand
GTTCGGGATTTTGTTACAACAACGCGTATTAAAACGCTCGAAGTAGCTATCAGCCTCGTCTAAGGACAAAATTCTAGCAACGTTTGGGTCGGCATTATCAGGAAGTGAAATAGACTGATTAACATCCTCTACCGAATGAGTAGTTGCTTTGCTGACACTTTCATTGGTCTTACGTCTTTCTATTTCTTCCTTAATCACCTGCGGGCTGTAAAAAATAACATTCGACTCACCAGTACCATCAAACGTAACGAAGAATGGACGATCGCCATCGCTATCTACATTGCCTTGAAGAAGATCTTCACTGTCTACAAACTCAGCAGGATTGACTTTCGTTGCATCATACGCATTTCGTCCCTCATTCGCTCTTAAGCGCCGAATGACCTCATCTGTCTCATTCTCCTGAGACAACCTCAACTCTCTTTCAAAAGGGTTTTCAGCTTCTTGTCCTGCAACAGAATTAGCATCAGGCACATTTGAGGGAACAGAAGAATCGCTTGAATAGCTATTCGGTTCAATGATTGAGGGTTGACTTAAACTTTGTTGTGATTGCTCCCCTGATAAAGCTTCGGACTCCGATGCAGGGTCTTGAGCTAAGCTGTCACTTGTGCTAACTGAGTTTTCAGTAGGACTATCAGGCTCTGATACCGCTGAAGATTCCCTTTCTTCAAGACGAGACTTCTCAGATTCACTCAACTCAGAAAGAGGCGTTGCACTCGTGCTTCCAAAAGCGTCGTCAGACACAACATAACGCTTAGCATGCACTAAGCTTGACGCGTGTAACAGAAGAATTATGAAAGAGATTCTAAGCAGCATATTAGAACTGTCTTTTGAACTGTAGCCCGATACCGT
>NZ_LWFH01001259.1:0-1141 GCF_001635725.1 Oleiphilus sp. HI0066 | reverse complement strand
AGATTCCAAGATTTGGTCTTCGAAAGAGGACGCGTTTCTTGGATAGTTACAACATCACCGATATTGCACTCGTTGTTTTCATCGTGAGCATGCAATTTGGTAGAACGCTTAACGTACTTACCATAAATTGGGTGCTTCACCTTGCGCTCAACCAATACAGTAATGGACTTGTCCATTTTGTCGCTGACGACTTTACCGCTGATGGTACGAGCTGTGTTATTTGCAACTTCAGTCATCTTACTCACCTGCCTTCTGCGTCAATACTGTTTTGATACGAGCAATGTCTTTGCGGTTTTGAGCCAAAAGATGCGGCTGGTTAAGCTGACCAGTTGACTTACGAAGACGTAAGTTAAACTGCTCTTTCAATGCATCAACCAATGCTTGGTTTAGCTCTTCAACAGACTTTTCGCGTAATTCGTTTGCTTTCATTACATCACCGTCCTTTCAACAAAGGTCGTAGGAACAGGCAACTTAGCAGCTGCTAGAGCGAAAGCTTCACGCGCCAATTCTTCTGGCACACCTTCAATCTCATACAAAACACGGCCTGGCTGAACCTGGGCTACCCAGTACTCAACGTTACCCTTACCTTTACCTTGACGAACTTCTAAAGGCTTTTGCGTAATCGGCTTGTCTGGGAAAATACGAATCCAGATTTTACCACCACGCTTAACTTTACGTGTGATAGTACGACGTGCTGCCTCAATTTGGCGCGCAGTAATACGACCACGACCTGTCGCTTTCAGACCATACTCACCGAAGCTAATTTTAGCGCCACGTTGAGCTAGGCCACGATTACGACCTTTCTGTACTTTTCTAAATTTGGTACGTTTTGGCTGTAACATCTCTCGGCCCCTTACTTAGCAGACTTCTTGCGTGAGTTCTTCTTAGCTTCGCGTACCTGCTCGATACCGCCAAGAATCTCACCCTTGAAGATCCATACTTTGACACCGATGATGCCGTAAGTTGTGCTAGCTTCATGCGTTGCATAATCAACATCTGCACGAAGTGTATGTAGAGGTACGCGACCTTCACGGTACCACTCAGAACGAGCGATCTCAGCACCGCCAAGACGACCACCTAGCTGAATCTTGATTCCTTTAGCGCCTTGACGCATTGCATTCTGAACCGCACGCTTCATAGC
>NZ_LWFH01001258.1:0-1085 GCF_001635725.1 Oleiphilus sp. HI0066 | reverse complement strand
AATATTTACGTTACCGAAGATACTGGTCCGTCCTCCTCTTGGTCATTGTCCTCCGATATGAACGACGCATTGCCGGGTGGGTATAGCGCGCATGCGGATTGGATGAACGGCTGGGATGAAGAAGTAATGCGGGCAGTTGTCGAAAACTGCTTGAATCCAGCGTTTGAATGCAGCGTAGGGCTATTGGCCGACGGCACACGCTTAGTTTCGGTAATTGACGAATAGAAGCCACAACAAAAGCATGTGATTTAGGTGTCTCCTCAATTAGCGCTCTACTCATAAGAATTAAAGCGAACCCTAAGTTGATTCAATTTATGCATTCATCGAGAAAGTTAAATTGATTTCTCCGTTAACTTGGCTTTTATTGCTCTGTTTTTTTATTATCACGCTGTACATATCTTGCACAGCTTTTGTTCGCCAGATGCTATTTTTGCTTCTGGGGCGCCGTCCATAAATTCAAAACTTAGTTGCTCTTCGCGCATTGTTTTCTTGTTGCGCCTTTAAAATTCATAAATATCTGTTTGCTATAGACAAGCTCGCGATTTGATTTACCTAATCAACTTTTAACGTTAATTGATGAGAAATACCCGTTTTGGAATTAAGTTATTAAACCCTATACCCGCATGGTCTATGAGGGCGTTATTAGTCAGATCTCGGAATCAATCTACCAATAGGTAGACTTGTTAGTAGGTCGAGAAAATAGATTTAGTGATGATGAATATGATTTCAAATGCCTGATGGCTTATTTTAAAGATGCCTGTCGCAAGAGACATAAAGTACGCGTCGCAGCATCTAAGAGAACCTCACGAATAAAAACTCAGAATTCCGCATTTTCATTTAATGGCTATAATTAATAAGGGCTTTCCTCTTCAGTAATAGTCGTGTTTTTCGATTATGGAGTATGAAGTAAAGTAATATTTTGATGGAGAGTGGTATCTACGGCGGTTGGGGTGGCTATTCGGTGATAGTCATTTGGTACTGCGCATGTGCTGCAGTTGTTCAAGCAGCAAAACATACTACAGTTTAGCACTAGCAAGTAGATTTAATTTTAATTGTTCTACTGTTGCAGAAAAAATGTGCGACGA
>NZ_LWFH01001257.1:0-1111 GCF_001635725.1 Oleiphilus sp. HI0066 | reverse complement strand
AGACCTCAACTGTCGCTCTACTACCTCGCTCAACACTAACACGCCGTAGACCTCGAATTGAGCCATCATCTCTCACATGAAATTCTGGTTGTGCAGCACGCTCTCGCTGATAAACTTCATATTCCCGCGTAAAACGTGTTTCGATCGCCTCAGCCTCTTTGCGTGCAGCGTCTTTATCTTCTCCGATTCGCACATATTCTTGAAACTCTTGTCCGCCCCAAGAACGATAAACTCGAAAATAGTCTAAACCACCATACTTATGGTCATAGATAGGCACCCTATACCTCCATTGTATAAATATGTGAATCCAAGCATGAGCGATGCTTGCATCCTCAATTCTGTTTATTAGAATCCGCTCACCTTACATACAGTTTTATCAATAAATTCTAGGGACATAAACCTAATATGAGCTACAGCATTTATCTTTCAGGTGAGATTCATACCGATTGGCGTGAGCGTATTGAAAATGGCATCAAAGAAGCCAATCTGGACATCGAGACACTAAGTCCAGTAACTAATCATGAAGCCAGTGACGAAGTTGGTGTCCGGATTCTTGGTGAAGAAGAAAACAACTTCTGGAAGGATCATAAAGCAGCAAAGATCAATTCATTGCGCGCAATGAATGCAATCGAAAAGGCTGATCTTACCGTGGTACGTTTCGGACCAAAATACAAGCAATGGAATGCTGCATTTGAAGCAGGCATTGCTATTGGCAAAGGCAAGCCAATCGTTGTGATTCATGACCCAGAATTAACGCACCCACTCAAAGAAGTTGACGGTGCCGCGATGGCTGTCGCAGAAACACCCGAGCAAGTGGTTGAAATTTTGAAATATATCAAGCAATAAGTGAGCGAGCGGCGAATAGCTTAGTGTATAATGCCGCTCCTTTTTCTCGCTTTTTTGTCAAAGCAACGAAAATATAATGAATTAACTACGGGTGCTTGAGTTGTGGCTGAACAATCCAATCCAGATGTAAAAACCTTTCAGGGGCTAATTTTAGCCTTACAAAATTTTTGGGCGAGTAAGGGCTGTGTTGTTCTTCAGCCCCTCGATATGGAAGTCGGCGCAGGCACATTTCACCCTGCTACATTCCTACGAGCGATTGGCCCTG
>NZ_LWFH01001256.1:0-19298 GCF_001635725.1 Oleiphilus sp. HI0066 | reverse complement strand
CTTTCTAAAATACGAGCAAAGGTAAATCCCACTTATGGAATTTACGCAACACTAATCATTATTATAGAAAAGTTTTAAGATTTAACTTTAATTATTTGAAATATATAGAATTTGCTTAGATTTTAACAACTTGGCATCAAATTGATGCCAAGCCTTTTTCAAGATCTGCAATGACGTCATCGGCTGACTCTAAACCAACCGAAACACGTATTAGATTTTCGGTAATTCCAGCGCGCGCCTTTTCTTCATCACTTAAACGACCATGCGTCGTTGTCGCAGGATGAGTAATTGTGGTTTTCGCATCACCCAAGTTAGCAGTCAACGACAAGAACTCAACGCCATCAATGACATTCCAAGCTTGCTCGCGACCACCTTTCACTCGAAATGAAAGCACACCACTTGCACCTTTCTGCTGACGTTTTGCCAACTCATAATAGGGATGAGATTCAAGACCAGCGTAAAATACTTGCTCTACTTGCGGCTGCTGCTCCAGCCAGCGAGCTACTTTAAGCGCATTCTCAGAGTGCGCCTTCATTCTGAGACTCAAAGTTTCCAAGCCTTTCAGGAACACCCATGCATTAAACGGACTCATCGCAGGGCCAGCAGAACGCATATAACCATGCACTTCCGCCATCAGCTCGTTACTTCCCACAACAAGCCCGCCTAAGCAACGTCCCTGCCCGTCAATATATTTGGTCGCAGAGTGAATAATAATATCCGCCCCCATCGACAAAGGTTGTTGAAGCGCAGGCGTGCAGAAGCAGTTATCAACAATGAATAAACACTGCTGATCTAAGCTTTTCGAATCAATAATGCTTCGAAGTCGCTCTAAGTCGACCACTTCACATAAAGGGTTGGACGGCGTTTCGACAAATACAACTCTAGTATTTTGCTTCAGTCCGGACTCCCAAGCCTCATAATCAACTAGGTCAACAAACTCGACATCAACGCCGAATTTCGACATAAATTTTTCTAAGAAAACCGTTGTGGTTCCAAAAACGCTACGCGAACATAAAACATGATCGCCCTGCTTAAGAACAGCCATAAAGGTCGCCATAATTGCAGACATACCTGAGGCTGTTGCCACTGCACGCTCACCACCCTCTAAGGCAGCAATGCGCGTTTCTAGCATAGTAACGGTTGGATTTGTAAAGCGGGCATAAACATTTCCAGGAATATCACCTGAGAATCGCTGCGCGGCTTCTTCCGCGGAATTGAAAACAAAACTGGATGTTGGAAAAATAGCTTCGCTATGCTCAAGCTCAGGACTGCGAATCTGGCCAGAGCGAATCGCTAAGGTCTCCACCGATAAACCTTCAAGATTCGGTTCAGGGATGGTGGCCTTCAAATTCTTGCTTTTAGGCATTATGTATCTCTAGATTACTGGGCTAACCTGCGTTATGCAGGCTTAATTGCTCTTCACCCTCTAGTATACTTGCTTCTTGAGATTTACTGGCATCATTTCTACTTCTTTCCAAACGCTCTAGATAAGCGTCATCAATATCACCAGTCACATAGTTACCATCGAACACCGAGCAATCAAATTTAGTGATCTCAGGATTACCAGCACTCACCGCATCGACCAAATCATCTAGATCCTGATACAACAACCAATCTGCACCGATTATCTCAGCTATCTCGTCTACCGAACGATCATGTGCAATCAATTCGTTCGCCGCAGGCATATCAATACCATATACATTTGGATAACGCACAGGTGGCGCTGCTGACGCAAAATACACATTGCGCGCACCGGCATCACGTGCCATCTGGATAATTTCATTACACGTCGTACCACGAACAATAGAATCATCCACAAGCAATACGTTTTTGCCTTGGAATTCTGGACCAATCGGATTCAACTTTTGACGAACGGATTTTTTACGCTGACTTTGACCAGGCATAATAAAGGTACGCCCAATGTAACGATTTTTGATGAAACCTTCGCGATACTTCACACCCAGCTCATTCGCCATTTCCATCGCGCTCGTTCGGCTTGTATCAGGAATTGGAATAACGACGTCAATATCGTGATCAGGGCGAAGCTTCAGGACTTTCTTCGCTAAAGTAGAGCCCATTCTTAAACGCGCTTTGTATACAGAAATATCATCAATCATTGAATCAGGGCGCGCGAAATACACATGCTCAAAAATACAAGGCGTTAAGGTCGCACTTTCAGCGCAAAGCTCATTATGAAATGAACCATCGTTTTCAATATAGATCGCCTCACCCGGCTCAATATCACGAACTAATTCGAAGCCAGCAGCATCCAAGGCAACACTTTCAGAAGCGACCATATATTCTGTACCAAATTCTGTTTCTCTTTTACCAAAACAGGCTGGTCGAATGCCATTCGGATCTCTGAATGCAAGCACCCCATACCCAGTGATCATGGCAACCACGGCATAAGCGCCACGAGCACGTTTATGCACCTCTTTAACGGCTGCAAAAATTTCGACATGCGTTGGAATTAGTTTGCCTTGGTTTTGTAACTCATGCGCTAGAACATTTAAAAGCACTTCAGAGTCAGAAGTCGTATTGATATGACGAAGATCTGATTTAAGAACACCATCAGACAATTCGATGGTATTCGTTAAATTACCGTTGTGCGCAAGCGTAATACCGTAAGGCGAGTTCACATAGAAAGGTTGTGCTTCGGCTGAGCTAGAACTACCCGCCGTCGGATAACGAACATGCCCGATACCTACATTACCCTGTAATTGGCGCATGTGACGAGTACGAAAAACATCGCGCACGAGCCCGTTGTCTTTACGCAGAAAAAAACGATCGTCCTGACAGGTAACGATGCCCGCGGCATCCTGGCCACGATGTTGAAGCACCGTCAGTGCATCAAAGAGAGTTTGGTTTACGTTAGACTTCCCCACGATGCCGACAATACCGCACATATCGCATTCCTCAGAATTTTGTATTCGCTATAAAAGATGACAATTCATCGACCCCGGATCCAAAAACAGACCGAGTCCAATATTCAACCACTGTTAACTGCTCGATAACTACAGAATCTGACCACCAAGTTTCTTTAGACCAAGGCGTATAACGCACAATCGCGACAAGCGCTATACAGACCACAACACCTCTAGCCATCCCAAACACCATACCTAGAACGCGATCAAGCGTGCTCAAACCAGTCACTTTAATCAGCATCGAGACAAGATGACTAACGACAGCACCAACCAGCAAGGTCACAATAAAAAGGATTGCAAACGAGGCCGCTAATAACATAACGGGGTCAGCAATATGTGGAGACAACAAAGTTTGAGCTTGTGGCTGAAAACTTCTAGCCACGATAAAAGCAATCACCCAAATAACCAGTGAAAGCGCTTCTTTAGTAAAACCACGAAGAATACTGATTAGGCTTGAGAAAACAATTATCCCCAATAGAGCCCAATCCGCCCACATTAGCTCAAACACAAAGCCTCCGACAAAACCTTCTCTGTCAGATTCGGGCGCATCATAACAAACACCTTACTCATCCCCTATACAAGCCACAAAACAGTGACTATTTTTTTCTTAAATAACAGGAACTTATCCTAACCATACGGTCAAATTAAGCCTCGAAAAAGACAACCAAACTATTCACTTTAAATTGAGAATCCAGCTTTCTTTTTATTCTTATCGCTTCTTTCTTAGTGACGAATGGACCAGCAAATACACGAATAGCAGAGCCCGATTTCAAGGGCTTTGTATGGCCGTCAATACCGGCTTCACGAAGTCTATCTCGCAATTTAAACGCGTTTTCTTTATTCGAAAACGTGCCCAACTGAACCATCCAAACATTCTTATAAACTTTGGGCTTAGAGACTACTGAAGACGAAGGCTCTTTACCTTTGGGAGTTGAGACAGCAACTGGCACTGACGCTTTCTCTGGCGAGGAGTCAACGGTTTTTTCATCCGTTTGCGTTGTCGGTTTAATCGGTTCCGCTGCAGGGACTAATTTAGGGAGCTCAGAATCCGGATCCAACTCGGAAGCCGGTGCATTCTTTTTCACATTGGGATTTGGCTTTGAAATCACCACGGTCTGTATCTGAGGCTTCTCAGGCACTAGTTCAACAGCCTCAGCACCCTCTCGATGCGGCTTATCAAATAGCATAGGTAAGAAAATAACCGCTAAGGAAAGAATAACAAACGCACCGACGAGGCGTTGTTTCAAACCATCTACAGACTCACTCATTAAGATTTAACCTGCTCTCTCAACGCTTCAATCACAAAAAAGGATCCAAATACTACAACAACTGCACCACTCGACATCGCTATGGACTTAGCTCCCTCAAACGCCTCTTTAAGGTTATTGAACGTACTAACCTCCTGAGACATGCCAATCATTTGAGAAGACATCTCTTCGAGAGGACGCGCGCGCGGCCCATCAAGCTCAGTGATATGCCATTGGGTTATCACCCCGTCGAGCGCCAATACAATCTCACGTAAGTCTTTATCCTTCAAGCACGAAAACACAGCAATCAATTTTCGGCCCAAATATTTTTGTTTTAAGTGACTAGAAAGTAATTTTGCCGCCGCGCCGTTATGCGCCACATCGAATAGGATTTCGGGGTTTTCTGAGACACGCTCTAAGCGACCAGAGACCTGAGTTTTTGAAATCGCTTGCGCACATAACTGCAACTGATTGGATTCAAACTCTTGTTGACTTAACTCAAAGATTTTCAAGCATGCCTGCATCGCAAGCGCGAGATTATTATGGGGTAAATCATTATCAGCGAAACAATTCAAAACGACTTCTGAACCCTTATAATCAAATACTGCGCCTTCGCTTAAATCTGACCAACTCCCGAATTCTCGCAAATACATATCAGGATATATATCGTTATTATTTAGTTCTAACCTAACACTTGGTGGGAATGTCTCACCTGTATAGGATGCTTGATGCTTACGAAATACTCCTGCCTTCTCTCGTGCTATTAGCTCTAAGGTATCACCTAACCAATCCTGATGATCTAGCCCGATACTAGTAACGATTGCGACATCAGCATCAACGATATTAACTGCATCTAAACGCCCTCCTAGGCCAACCTCCAACACAGCCACGTCTAAGCGACCAGCTAGAAATTCCTTAGAAAAAGCGACAAACGCAGCTAGTGTTGTAAATTCAAAGTATGAGAGTGAAACCTGATGACGCGCTTTCTCTACTTGCTCGAAAGCGGAAACAATAGACTCATCATCGAGCTCCGAATGTCCTAGGACAATGCGCTCATTGAAGCGATGAAAATGAGGGGAAATGTAACTTGCAGTGCGTACGCCAACTGAGTGCAAGCCTTCAACGATAGCTTGGAGAGTTGATCCCTTACCGTTTGTTCCAGCGACAGTAACAATTCTAGGAAGCTTGTCAGCAATATTTAAAGCATCGAAGACCGTACGAATACGGTCTAAGCCTAAATCAATTTCTTGCGAATGACGTTTTTCTAACTCACTCAACCACTCATTGAGTGTCATCACAACAACCTCGTGATTATGCTTTGATGATCTACGCCACTACTCAGAGTTAGAGCCTGACGCATCAGAACTAGCCGACTCATCATCATTAGCATGGCTAATGCTCGCCAATTCTTTAATGGTCAACATACTTAGAAGTGAATATATGGTTGAGCGCAAGGACGCGCGATCGACAATCATATCAATTGCGCCGTGCTCTAAAAGAAATTCACTACGCTGAAAACCTTCTGGTAGCTTTTCTCGAACAGTTTGCTCTATGACGCGCGGACCAGCAAAACCAATCAATGCATTGGGCTCTGCAATATTTACATCGCCCAGCATTGCCAAACTCGCTGAAACGCCACCGAAAACAGGATCAGTCATAACTGAAACATATGGTAAGCCTGCTTCTTTGAGCTTTTCTAAGGCTGCGGATGTTTTTGCCATTTGCATTAATGAGATTAATGCTTCTTGCATTCTCGCACCGCCACTGGCGCTAAAGCACACAAGAGCACGATGCTCCTCGATACAACAATTCACTGCCTGAACAAACTTTTCGCCTACAACGGAGCCCATGGATCCGCCCATGAAATTAAATTCAAAAGCAGCAATCACTACATCAAGGCCTTGCAAGGAACCCTTGAATGTTAATAAGGCATCATCTTCATCGGTACTTTTTTGGGCAGCAGCTAATCGATCTTTATACTTTTTCGTGTCCTTAAACTTAAGCAAATCGTCAGGCTTTAAGTTTTCACTCAGCTCTTCATAACCTGGATCTAAAAATATCTCAGCACGACGACGCGCGTTCACTCTCAAATGGTGTGAACACTTAGGGCATACGTCTAGATTCTTAGACAACTCAGGCAAATAAAGTGCAGATCCACACTTAGGGCACTTCTTCCAAACACCTTCAGGAATATTCCCTCGAGTCTTGGATTCAGATCTAATTACACTAGGCTTAATTCGGTCTAGCCAACTGCTCATTTACTATTCCAACCTTAGGATAGATTAAGCGTCCATCGCTTGACGCATCGAAGACAGTACTGAGCCTAGTTTATCTTTTATAACCGACAAGTCTTCTTGATTTTCTTTAATCGTATTTACCAATACGCTTCCTACAATAACGCCGTCAGACACCTTAGCAACCGCACTTGCTGATTCAGCATCTGTAATACCAAAACCTACACCAACGGGAATATCTGCAATCGAACGAATGTTCGCAACTTTTTGAGCGACATCATCAGTGCTTAGTGCAGCAGATCCCGTTACACCCTTCACCGAGACATAGTAAACGTAGCCAGAGCTATGTTTGCAGATGCTACGAATGCGATCATCTGTCGTAGTAGGTGCAATCAAAAACACCGAATCCATGCCTTTCGCAGCAACTTTTGGCGCAAAAATTTCTGCTTCTTCAGGAGGTAAGTCGACCGTTAACACTCCGTCTACACCAGACTCCGCCGCTTTCTCAAGGAAGGCATCAACGCCCATACGTTCAATGGGATTCAAATATCCCATTAATACGACAGGGGTGTTAGTATTTTTCTCTCTAAAAGAACGGACAATATCAAAAATGTCAGACAAGCTAGTGTTGTGCTTCAAAGCTCTTTCACATGCCAACTGAATAACCGGACCGTCAGCCATTGGATCTGAGAATGGAACACCCAACTCAATGATGTCAGCGCCTGAATCTACCAAGCAGTGCATTAAGTCTTCCGTCCAAGAAGGTTGCGGATCACCGGCGGTAATGTAAGGAATTAGCGCTTTTTTGCCCTCAGCTTTAAGAGCATTGATTGTAGATTTTATACGACTCATATTATTTTCGCTTAAATTGAAATTCCATCAATGCCCGCAACGGTAAGAATATCTTTATCACCACGACCACTCAAATTAACGATCAGGATCTGGTCTGACTTCATTGTTGCCGCCTTCTTGATTGCGTAAGCTATCGCGTGGCTTGTCTCGAGAGCAGGCATAATGCCCTCAACCAAGGTAAGACGTCTAAACGCTTCTAGCGCCTCATCATCTGTAACAGAAACATAATTCGCACGCTTCTCATCCTTCAACCAAGAATGCTCAGGCCCTACACCTGGATAATCAAGACCAGCAGACACAGAATGCGTCCCCTGTATCTGACCATTCTGATCGCTCATCAAATACGTACGGTTACCGTGCAATACACCCGGTTGGCCAGCACAAAGTGGCGCTGCGTGCTGCCCTGTTTCGATGCCAAAGCCACCCGCTTCGACGCCGTACATCTCTACACCTTCGTCACAAATAAAGGGATAGAACAAGCCGATGGCGTTCGAGCCACCACCAACACAAGCCACTAGCGCATCAGGCAAGCGTCCTTCTTTCTCAAGACATTGCGCTCGCGCTTCGCGACCAATAATCGACTGGAAATCACGCACAAGCATTGGGTACGGGTGCGGGCCTGCACACGTACCGATGATGTAAAAAGTGTTATCGACATTAGTTACCCAGTCGCGCAACGCTTCATTCATTGCGTCTTTAAGCGTATTCGTACCACTCGTTACAGCTTCAACTTCTGCACCTAGCAGCTTCATGCGATATACATTCAAAGCTTGACGTTGAACGTCTTCGGCACCCATAAAGACCTTGCAATCAAGATTCATTCGCGCAGCAACCGTAGCAGAAGCCACACCATGCTGACCCGCGCCTGTCTCGGCTATAACACGAGGCTTCCCAAGATATTTAGCAAGCAATGCCTGACCAATCGTATTGTTAACTTTGTGCGCGCCAGTATGGTTTAGATCTTCACGCTTGAAGTAAATCTTGGCTCCACCAACTTCTTTTGTCAGTCTTTCAGCAAAATATAAAGGTGAAGGACGACCAACATAATCAGCAAGATCTTTGTCGAATTCCTTAACGAATTCCGGATCATTTTTAAGTTCGCGGTACTTTGCTTCTAGTTCGTTCAATGCCGCGAATAAAGTTTCCGAAACGAAGCGACCACCGTAAGGCCCAAAGTGGCCAGTATCACTTGGTAAAGTACTTAGAAACTGTTCGGTAAACTTAGCGTTAGCTTCTGCTCCCACAGGACACCTCTTGTAAAAATTGTTGTATCAATTGTGATGACTTGATGCCCTTTGATGCTTCAACACCACCACTCACATCAACCGCGTATGGTTGAACGTGCGCAATTGCTTTCGCCACGTTTTGATGAGTAAGACCACCCGCTAAAATTAGCGGCTTAGATCGCTGAACAGGTAAAAGATCCCAGTCAAATGTTTCGCCAGTTCCGCCCTGCACACCAGCTTTGTAGGTATCTACGAGGATACCGGTCGCGGTTGGATAATTATTTTCGGCGTTCGTAACATCCTCAGATGAACGTACACGCAACGCCTTAATGTATGGTACGCCGTAACCCTGACAATCAGATTCACTTTCATCCCCGTGAAATTGGAGCAAAGTCACTGGCAACTCTTTACACACCTGATGGATAAGAGAGGGTTCTGCGTCTACAAACAACGCGACAACACCAACAAACGGAGGTAGTACGGTGCAAATCTCTTTCGCTTGATCAACCGTTACAGAACGAGGGCTTGGCGCATAAAAAACCAGACCAATAGCATCAGCTCCTGCAGATACCGCAGCAAGGGCATCTTCAGGTCGAGTAATACCGCAGATTTTTGTTCGTGCGCGCGAATTAGAGAGCATAAAAGCAAACACTTATCAGAATAAATCGAGAGAATCTTCACTAAGTGTGAAGCCCGCAGCAGGCCAGTATAACTGTTTGAAGCTTTTTACAGAAGATCGTAAAAACAATAAACCTTTGGCATGTGGACTAATCGACCAAAGATTAGTACCGCTATTTATTATTTCCTTGTCGCGCGATATCCCACATATCTGCAGGAGAAATAACATCCCAATCAACTTTATTAGAGTCTGACATCGCCAGCATTGCCTGAATCAAGCTTGGCGCGCCGCCTGAGGGGGGCAAATCATATTGATCGGGATAGCCCACATCCGTTAAAAACAAACCATAAGGCTGAGCAGTCACATCGGCTTTAGTACGATCTTTCGCCGCAAGCACTTCAGCACACCACTCCACTGGATTTCGACCCGCACCTATCGACATAAGGACGCCCGCGATATTACGCACCATATGATGCAAGAAGGCATTGCCCTGAATATCCAGCACAAGAATATTACCGAAACGATTTACGCGAACGTGGTCGATATGCCGAAACGGCGATTTACTCTGACATCCAACGGCACGAAACGAAGTAAAATCATGCTCGCCCACCAAGCATTGTGCCGCTCGATGCATCAGCGACTCATCTAAAGCGTAATGACACCAAGTCATTTCGTCATAAAAATGCGCTGGTCGAATAGGATGATTAAAGATCACATAGTTATAGCGGCGATTAAACGCAGAAAAACGTGCATGAAACTCATCTGAAACCGGCTGCACCCAAGAAACAGAAATATCTGACGGCAGATTTGCGTTACAACCAAAAACCCAGGAGCGCGCAGTTCTTACAGATGTGGTATCAAAATGAACAATCTGATAACTCGCATGAACAGCTTTATCAGTACGACCCGCACACACAACTTCGACAGTATGGTTTGCGACACGAGAAATCGCAGCTTCTAATTCAGCCTGCACAGAGGGGACACCGCTTTTTTGAGACTGCCAGCCACAATAAGCACTCCCTTTGTACATCAATCCTAACGCAATGCGGCCAGTAACGTGATCGTTACCGGCCGCAATATTCATATCTGCCATACTTATTTAGAAATAGAATCTATCAGTTCATTCGCTTGCTGCTTCTGCTGATCAGAGCCTTCTTGCTGAACTTCAACTAAAATCTCTTTAGCGCCTTCGGTGTCACCCATATCGATATAAGCGCGCGCCAAATCCAACTTAGTAGACACCTCATCGGTTCCTTCTAAGAAGTCGAAATCTTCGTCATCACTTAATTCCGGCTCGAAATCATCTGCATCGCCCAACGCTTCAGCCGCTTCATCTAGGGTCTCGTCTGTGATGGTGAGTTCGTCATCTCCTAGATCAAGGACATCTGAAGCACCTTCGTCTGCTTCAGCATTTTCAGTCAACGAATCTTCCAGCTCCAAATCATCCAGCTCATCAAGAGCATCTCCAAGGTCCTCGGATTCAGAATCATCCAATTCTAGGGAATCTAGCTCTTCAGCATCTAAGGACAACTCTTCTTCAGATTCAGAGTCAAAATCTAAATCCAAGGCTTCGTCCAACTCTAGGCTAAGATCATCCGCATCTACCTCTTCCACTGCCGACTCAAGGCTTTCAGCTTCAGAAGCTGCACCCGCATCTTCATCAAGACCTAAAGCCTCATCATCAAGTGATAACTCATCACTCAAATCCAAATCAATTTCAGCTTCGTGATTTAACTCTGCATCACTTAGCGACAATTCATCGTCTTCATCTACGAGATGAGACGAAGCTGCATCTGCAACCGATGCATCATTGTCAGCATCCAACTCAAGCTCTTCTGCTTTGTCAGAGTCACCACCAAGATCTAAATCTTCTGATGAGAAATCGATACCTGGATCAACTTCTAGTTCTTTATCACTTTCATCAAGCTCCAAATCGATATCTAAATCGATATCTAAATCTTCTGAAGAAAAATCTATATCACCAGCAACCTCTTCAAGCGCTTCTTCAGCGTATGAGTCTTCGGAATCTTCCAAGCTTGCAGGAGACTCAGAGTCTAGCACCTCTTCTTGAATAGTTTCTGCAACTTCGCTTTCTTCCTGCTCAACCGTATCGAAGTCAAAGTTGTTATCGTCTCCAGATAAAAGCGCCTGCTCTTCATCCTCGTCTAACAAATGCTCTACTTCTTCTGCACTACCAGCATCTGCTTTCTGATTTGCAAGCTCTTCTAAACGCTCATTCAGCTCAACACGAATCTGTGCGGCTTTTTCAAGCGCATCTTGATCCTGGATAGCCGACAACTCACTAAACTGCTTTTCAAACGAATCTGAATCGCCAAGGTCGCGATACACTTCTAATAATTTAAGACGATAATCAACACGAACCGGATCGTTCGAAATACCATCTTCTAAAATCTGAGCTGCCTGATCCAAGCGACCATAAGCGATATATACATCAGACTCTGCAATTACGTCCTCTTCTGGTGAAGCAGGCGCATCTTCCTCTACAAACTCTTCATCCGCTTCTTCTTCGACAACTCCGGCAGGTTCTTCCAACTCTTCATCAGCCGATTCAAGTTCAGCAGACTCATCAGATTCAACCGTCTCATATTCTTCTTCATAGTCATCAGATTCTTGCTTTGCACGCGACTTGGAAATCAACCACAACGCAATCAATAGAAGAATCAAAATACCCGCCACACCAGCTTGGTAAAGAGGGTTAGTCATAAGCTTGTTCAGCAAATCTTCTTGAAAGTTAACTGGTGCTGGAGCTTCAGCAGGCGCAGCTTCAGCAGGCGCAGCTTCCGCAGGTTTTACTTCTTCTACTTGAATCTCTGCAACAACTTCAGCCACCTCAACTTGTTCAGCGATCACTGAGCCATCTTCGTTTAGAACTACCGTTTCTTTTACTTGCTCAACAATGACTTCAGCAACCTCTGCAGTTTCTTCAACTGACGCTTGAGAAGCACCCTGCCCGCCGTCAACCTCTGCTTGCGCTGCGTCTAATTCACTTGCACGCATCTGCGACTGCAAGCTCGCTAGCTGATCATTTTTTAGCGTAAGTATGCGCTGAAGGGTCTCAAGTTGCTCTTCAAGCGCATCAACCTTACCGCTTAACTCTTCGTTCTCGAGATTCGCTTTATCGAGCTGCTCCAGAGCAATATTCATTTCACCCTGAGACACACCAGTAGCGTTTGAACCTTGAGGATCTGAACCCGCTGAATCAGATGCTTTTGAATCTTTATCTGGAACAACTAGCTTAAGTTGATCCTGATTCGCCGCAGGCTTTTGTGTTTTCGGAGCTGGTTGAATTGAAGGCTTAGAGGAAGAAGTCGGAGTCTTGGTCTTTGGCTTTCTTAGAGCAGCATTTTGCTCAATAACCGAATTGATCGCCTGATAAGCACTACGCGATGTCATTTGATCGCGCGTTGGCAAGCGCAGAATTTGGCCCGCTTTCATCTTATTGATATTTCCATCAATAAAAGCGTCAGGATTCAAATCCTGAATCGCAAGCATCACTTGTTGCGGACTAACATTCCGATCTGGACGAATGCCTGTCGCGATATCCCAAAGCGTATCTGTTGATTTAGTTGGCCCGTACGTCTCGTTACCAGCCAAGGCACCGGCTTTCGGTTTCACGCTAGAACGCACTGCCAAGTTATCTCCTTTTTCAACGGATGCAGGTGCAGAAACTTGCGGTTTTGCTTGTTGAGAGGCTGCAGGGCTAGCAACGACAGGTTTGTCTTCTGCGAAAACTGGCGGATCGATCAACAGAGCGTATTCACGCAATAAACGACCGCTTGGCCAAATTACTTCAACAAGAAAGTTAATGAACGGTTCACGGACTGGCTTTTTGGTTGTGAGAACCACTTTTGGCTCGCCACTCTCATTGCGCTGAACTTCAAAACGAATATCTGAAAGGAAATAGACTCGATCAATTCCTGCCTTAAGGAACTCTTCTCGGGTCGCCAAACCAGGCAAAATTTCTGCGTCTGTTAAACCACCTGTATTCACCAATTCAATTTCAGCTACCAAAGGCTGATTTAAATTAGAATTAACCTTTGCATCGCCTAAACCCAAAGCATGAGTTAAACCTGCATAACCTGCGGACGCCAAGGTCAATACAATAGCCAGTTTGCGGATCATTACGCCTTTCCCTTAAATTTTCGGTTCAATCTCAATTAGCTACAGCTACAACATACTTCTATAAAGCAGTTTAAAAAACAGCCACAATCACTTGCTTTTATTGAGAAAAATAAAATTTTACATTTTGGTAAGTATCGATCATCAAACCAAAATTATCAACTGAACTTTTACTACATAACTATTAACAATAGTCAGCTTTTTGAGTTCTGCCTCCTTTCCTATTGCCAATAAAAAAGCCCATCTGTTTTCACAGACGGGCTTTTAATCTGCTTACCGACTTTATCGGCAAGTGAAGCTAAGTCTCAAGCTTCCAAAACTATCCGTAACATTCTACGCAATGGCTCGGCTGCACCCCAAAGAAGTTGATCGCCAACTGTAAACGCTGAGATATACTCAGGACCCATTTCAAGCTTACGGATTCGACCAACAGGAATACTCAAGGTACCTGTTGCTACCGTTGGGCTAAGCTCGTTAATAGATGCTTCGCGATCATTAGGAATTACTTTGACCCAATCATTCGCTGCAGCCAATTTAGCCTCAATTTCTTCGACAGGCAGATCCTTCTTTAACTTAATGGTAAGCGCCTGAGAGTGACAACGCATAGCACCAACACGTACACACAAACCGTCAATTGGGATTGCTTGATCTTGCGTACCGAGAATCTTGTTAGTTTCAGCACCTGCTTTCCACTCCTCACGGCTTTGGCCTGACGGCAACTGCGTATCGATATAAGGAATCAAAGAGCCCGCAAGCGGAACGCCAAACTGGTCAGTCGAGAATTCGTCTGAACGCATTTTCTCTGCTACCAACTTATCAATTTCAAGAATCGCTGACGCTGGATTGTCTAGCTGATTCGCAACCGCTTCGTTGATCTCACCCATTTGAGTAATCAATTCACGCATGTGCTTAGCGCCTGAACCTGATGCCGCTTGATATGTCATCGGTGATACCCATTCCACCAAGTCTTCCGCGAACAAACCTCCTAGAGCAAGCAACATTAGACTCACCGTACAGTTACCACCGACGAAGTCTTTCACGCCATTAGATAGTGCTTCATCGATCACGTGACGGTTAACAGGATCAAGCACGATGACAGCGTTATCTTCCATGCGAAGGGCTGAAGCCGCATCAATCCAGTAGCCATCCCAGCCACTTTCGCGCAACTTAGGGTAAACCGCTTTTGTGTAATCACCACCCTGACAGGTAATGATGAAATCCATTTGCGCCAGCTCACTCACGTCATTTGCGTCAAGCAATACTGATTCCCCCTGCCCTAGATCTGGAGCAGGTAAACCTTTTTGTGATGTCGTAAAAAACACTGGCTCAACTAAAGAGAAGTCATTCTCTTCTTGCATACGCTGCATAAGCACGGAACCAACCATGCCACGCCAGCCGACCATTCCTAACTTTTTCATTTCTATCGACCTTATTAAACCAGTGATTTAAACCAAAGACTCAAGCGCCGCAACAACCGCGTCACCCATTTCTTTTGTAGAGACTTTTGTTGAACCTTCAGAGAAGATATCTGCAGTACGCAAACCTTGATCAAGCACTTTGCTCACTGCATCTTCAATCAGATCAGCGGCTTTGTTCTCGCTCAAGCTATAACGCAACATCATCGCAACGGATAGAATCGTTGCGAGCGGGTTTGCGATGCCTTGGCCAGCAATATCAGGCGCAGAACCATGACACGGCTCGTACATACCTTTATTGTTCTCATCTAACGATGCAGATGGAAGCATACCGATAGAGCCAGTAAGCATTGCTGCCGCATCAGACAGAATGTCACCAAACATGTTGCCTGTAACCATTACGTCAAACTGCTTCGGCGCACGAACGAGCTGCATCGCTGCGTTATCAACATACATATGACTCAGCTCTACATCTGGATAGTCTTTCGCCATATCGTCAAGAATTTCACGCCACAACACCGTTACTTCAAGTACGTTCGCTTTATCTACAGAACAAAGCTTACCGTTACGCTTTTGCGCTGCTTCAAACGCAACTTTTGCAATGCGCTTAATTTCGCTCTCAGAGTACACATAGGTGTTGTAACCCTGACGCTCACCATTTTCGAGGGTACGTACACCACGCGGTTGACCGAAATAAATGCCGCCCGTTAACTCACGCACGATCAAGATATCAAGACCCGAAACAACTTCTGGCTTCAGGGTTGATGCACTTGCAAGCTGCGGATATAAAATCGCCGGACGTAAATTACCGAACAACTCAAGATTTGAACGAAGACCAAGCAAACCTTTCTCTGGACGAATCGCCATATCAAGCGCATCCCACTTAGGACCACCTACAGCACCAAGTAAAATCGCGTCAGACGCTTTTGCTTTATCTAGCGTCTCATCAGGAAGCGGAACACCCGTCGCGTCAATCGCAGAACCACCAACCAAAGCATGGTCAGTCTCTAGACCAAGACCTAACTTATCATTTACAAGATCAAGAACGCGTTCTGCTTCCGCAACGATTTCAGGACCAATGCCATCACCTGGCAATAACAAAACTTTTTTAGACATATCTAACTTTCCAATAAACTTTCAAATTCTTTCGCGTGCTTGCGCTTATTAAGCACCTTGAATCGCATCAAACAACCAAGGCGTTTCTTGGCGACGACGTGCTTCGTATTCTTTAATCTTCTCTTCGCTCTCTAGCGTCACGCCAATATCATCCAAACCGTTCAACAAGCAGTGCTTACGGAATGCATCGATTTCAAAGCTAAAGCTTTCACCGCTTGGCGTTGTCACAGTTTGCGCATCAAGATTGATATCCAACTCATAGCCTTCAGTCGCTTCAACTTCATTGACTAGCTGATCAACTTGCTCTTCTGTTAACACAATCGGCAACAAGCCATTTTTAAAACAGTTATTGAAGAAAATATCCGCAAAACTTGGCGCGATCACAGAACGGAAACCGTAATCATCTAAAGCCCATGGCGCGTGCTCACGCGAAGAACCACAACCGAAGTTTTGACGTGCTATCAACACGCTTGAACCTTGGTAGCGCGCTTGGTTTAAAACGAATTCTTCGTTTAATGGACGACCTTCACAGCTTTGATCTGGCTTGCCTTCATCTAAGTAACGCAACTCATCAAACAAGTTCTTACCAAAGCCAGTGCGTTTGATAGATTTCAAAAACTGCTTAGGAATGATCATATCCGTATCAACATTGGCACGATCAAGCGGAGCAACAAGGCCTTTTAATTCAGTAAACTTTCTCATCTCTCTCGCCTCCCCTATGCGCTTACAAATTCGCGAACGTCAACAAACTTACCGGCAATTGCAGCAGCTGCTGCCATCGCAGGACTTACCAAGTGCGTGCGGCCACCAAAGCCTTGACGACCTTCAAAGTTACGGTTCGAGGTAGATGCACAATGCTCGCCCTGACCTAACTTGTCGGCATTCATCGCCAAGCACATAGAACAACCCGGCTCACGCCACTCTAGACCTGCTTCGGTAAAGATCTTATCTAAACCTTCTTCTTCCGCTTGCGCTTTCACCAAGCCAGAACCCGGAACAACCAAAGCCTGCTTCAAGGTGCTCGCCACTTGGCGACCTTTAACAACTTCCGCCGCAGCGCGTAAGTCTTCGATGCGCGAGTTCGTGCACGAACCAATAAATACGCGATCTAGCTGAATATCCGTAATGGCTTGATCAGCCTCTAAGCCCATGTATTCAAGCGCACGTGTAATGCCTTCTTTTTCAACGCTATCAGTCGCATTCGCAGGATTTGGCACGTTATGACTAACTGGCAACACCATCTCTGGTGAAGTACCCCACGTCACTTGAGGCTCGATGCTTGGGCCATCAAGCTCTACCACTTTGTCGAAGTGCGCGCCTTCGTCACTATGAAGATCAGCCCATGCTTCAACCGCACGATCCCACATCTCACCTTTTGGCGCGTAAGTACGACCTTTCACATAATCGATAGTCGTTTGATCCACCGCAATCATACCCGCACGAGCACCTGCTTCGATCGCCATATTACACATGGTCATACGACCTTCCATGCTCAAATCACTGATCGCTTCGCCCGCAAATTCAATCGCATAGCCAGTACCACCAGCGGTACCAATTTCGCCGATGATCGCAAGAATAATGTCTTTACCTGTAATACCAGGAGCAACTTTGCCATTCACGCGAACAAGCATGTTTTTCATTTTCTTTTGAACAAGCGTTTGCGTTGCTAGCACGTGCTCAACTTCAGAAGTACCGATACCATGCGCAAGCGCACCAAACGCACCATGCGTAGACGTGTGCGAATCACCACACACAACTGTCATACCCGGCAAGGTTGCACCCTGCTCTGGCCCAACCACGTGCACAATGCCCTGACGCTCATCAAGCATTTTAAATTCGACGATTCCAAACTCATCACAGTTGTTGTCAAGCGTTTGCACCTGAATACGCGAAACAGGATCTTCAATACCCTGCACACCACTGCTACGTTCAGTTGTTGGTACGTTATGATCTGGCGTTGCAAGGTTTGCATCGATACGCCAAGGCTTACGATCTGCAATACGAAGACCTTCAAACGCTTGCGGTGAAGTTACTTCGTGAAGAAGCTGACGATCAATGTAAATCAATGAAGAACCGTCATCACGCTCTGCAACAACGTGCGCATCCCACAACTTGTCGTAAAGGGTTTTATTTGTCATTTACGTACACTCTCACTTAATGAATCTAGATACGGTAAAGCGTTGCCAAACAAGGGTTTCTTTACCTATTGAATAAATTGTATTCTCAACCTATAAATAAAACAAAGTCATATTTTTTATAAATACGATTCCTAACAGGAATACGTGTTTGTATCACTTTATTTAACAAATACTATGGATATTGAAGCGCTTCTCGCATTTATAACGATCGTCAACGAAGGGTCTTTTTCTAAGGCAGCTAAGGTCATGCATATTACCCAGCCCGCCATATCGAAACGGATTCAAAACTTAGAAGGCCGGCTTGATGTAAAACTCTTCGAGCGACTACAACGCGAGATCACCCTGACTGATGCAGGCAAAGCATTACTGCCACACGCCTTAAACATCTTGCACAACTTCGACAACGCAAAACAGGCAGTACGAGATACAAGTGGTGAAGTAAAAGGCGACTTAAGAATTGTGGCAAGTCACCATATTGGATTGCATCGGTTACCTTTGATATTGCGCGAGTTCTCCAAACGGCACCCTTTAGTTGATTTGCACCTGAATTTTCTCGACTCCGAAAGTGCTTATGCCCTGCTTCAAGAAAACAACGCCGATATCGCTTTTATAACGATTCCAGAACAACGTCGGGAACATTTCATAACGCATTTGGTTTGGGATGACCCGATGGCCTTTGTATGCGGACACCAGCATCCACTTGCTCAGTTAAAACGCGTCGGCCCAAAAGAGCTATCACAACATGATGCGATTCTTCCCTCAGAATCCACACTCACCTATCGAATCGTCGCCAAGGTGTTTGAAGAAAACCAACTTGAACTAAAAGCAAAGATACCAACCAACTACTTAGAAACCATGAAAATGATGGCCAGCGTTGGTATGGGCTGGTCGGTATTGCCAAAAACAATGATCGACGAAGACCTTCACGCACTCCCCGTTCGCAACCCTGTCATTGAGCGCAAGCTCGGCGCCGTCAGTTATGAGAAGAAACATCTAGGCAGCGCTGCCCGCGCATTTATGGAGATAGCATTAGGAATTTGGGAAGAGGCTTGAGGGATGTCAGAATTTAGACAGTTGCGGACTTTAAATACCTCTCGTGACCAATGCTCACTTCATAGAGAAAAGCCGACGAATTAGAAAATCACCACATAACGGAGATTTTGTGACATTTTTATGAAAGGGTCCGCTTTTTCCAATGACGAGTTTCTCATAAGTGTTTGTAAATAACTGATATAATTGCGAAAAATGGAATTTATAAAAATGTAGATAAAGTGTTTAGCGGACCGGAAGGTGCGTTAAACACACTGTTATATGCAGTAAGGAAGCTATGAAATTTTTAACCCTATTATTCGTTCTATTACTTTCAGGTTGCGGCACAATCTTAACC
>NZ_LWFH01001255.1:0-1267 GCF_001635725.1 Oleiphilus sp. HI0066 | reverse complement strand
AAAATGAAAGCCTTATCCGACAAAGGATTGAAGCAAGGTATTTTATTGCCTCACCATCGCCCTGAGATTGATTTGTTACGACAACTTGGTTTCGCGGGTAGCGATGCGCAAGTGCTTGCGCGTGCAGCCAAAGAAGCTCCTGTAATTTTGGGATCGGTGTATTCTGCCTCATGCATGTGGACGGCGAATGCCGCAACGGTGTCTCCAAGTGCTGATAGCCGTGATGGACGAGTACATTTCACGGCGGCTAATTTGAACGCCAAGCTCCACCGAGCGATTGAACACAAAACAACGAGTCGTATGCTCCAAGCGATCTTTTGTAATGAGAGCTTTTTTGCGCATCATGCTGCTTTGCCTAGTGTGAGTCAGTTAGGCGACGAGGGCGCTGCAAATCACACGCGCTTTTGCTCAGAGTATGACAAGCGCGGCGTGCAACTTTTTGCATACGGTCGGACCGCATTTAATGAGTCGGAATTAAAACCTAAGCGATATCCTGCACGTCAAACTTTAGAGGCTTGCCAAGCCGTTGCACGATTGCACGAGTTAGATGATGCGAACGTTGTATACGCTCAGCAAAAGCCAAGCACGATTGATGCTGGCGTGTTTCATAACGATGTTATTTCTGTAGGAAATAGAGATGTATTTTTCTGTCATGAACAAGCTTTCTTGAATCAAGATCAGGTATTTGCTGAGTTGCAGAAAAAGCTTGGGGATACAGAGCTGAAAGTTATTTTAGTGCCTGAGAGTGAAGTTCCGCTTGCAGATGCGGTTTCTAGCTACTTGTTTAACAGTCAGCTATTAAGTATTTCGGATGACAAAATGGCCTTAGTCGTGCCATCAGAGTGCGACTCTACACCTTCAGTTGCCGCCTATTTGAAGCGTCTTGTTAAAGCGGATAATCCGATTGCAGAAGTCATGAGCTTTGATTTAAAACAAAGTATGAAAAACGGAGGTGGCCCAGCATGTCTTCGTTTGCGCGTGGCACTAAATGAAAATGAGCTAGCAGCGATTCACCCGGGTGTCCTGTTTACAGATCAACTATACGAAACGCTGATGGCATGGACCGAACGTCATTATCGCGATCAACTAGCGCAGAGCGATTTGGCTGACCCACGTCTGATTGATGAATCTAAAACTGCATTAGATGAGCTAACGCAACTACTTGGTTTACCCGCTATTTATGCGTTTCAGCATTAGGCCTGCGCGCTGACCGATCGGCACTTTGCTGTTTGGAAAAATTAGAAGCTCTTCTGTGTTCTCCACTTCA
>NZ_LWFH01001254.1:0-1461 GCF_001635725.1 Oleiphilus sp. HI0066 | reverse complement strand
GCGAGATGTCGTGCAGGCACAAATGCTTTTTGCGGGTCGGTATGAGAAACAAATTGCTGCAATAAATAATGTAAGTAGCGCGGATCGTAAGCTTATTTACAATGGCTATTTGATGTCCTTAAGTACGGCATGGCAGGCATGGTTGAACGAGTGGTCTGAGCTTCTCTCTCCCAAGAACAAAGTGAATACTATCCAAAGTTGGTCAGAGTTTCTGTCGATCTACAGTAATGTAGCGTCTGTTAGCGCCTTCGTTGAACGAAGTCGCGGTCGCGAGAGCTGGGAAGCTGGTTTTATTGATCTAGATAACTTTGATCAGCGTGAGGTTCTTGTGTGTGTAGATGCTTGGGTGTTGGCTGACAACAAAACTGCCGAGGCAGCTCAGAACGACGGGTTGATGGGTGATCTTTCCGTCACTCAAATTGACGTGCGAGCTCTCTCGTTAAAAATGGGTGTAGCAGACGCCTCGCAAATGTTCGGTGAGTTGAAGCGATTCATCTCTGATGTGCGAGAACAATACGCCGAGTATTAATTAAGGTCTTGTTTTTTAGGCGTCCTGCTTAAATACAAGCCGATGATGATTACGCTGCAGGCGATAAACTGCGTGTGGTTGAAATATTCCCCTAAAACTAGAAATGCAATGATAACAGTGAATACTGGAATCAAGTTGATGAAGGCAGAGGCTTGAGTAGCAGGTACTCGCGTCAGAGAATAATTGTATAAGCCATAGGCGCCGATCGAAACGATAATGCCAAGATACATCACGGCAACAACGCTCGTTGTACTAATGGTTTCAGGTAAAGGGACGTACATCGCAGGCCCAAGAAAGAAGATTGCTCCAACCCAAGATTGCAGAGCTGTGAGAAAGAGAGGGGAGTAACGACTCACTAAATGCTTCACAGCTAAGGTATACACGGCAGCGCAAACCATCGCTAACAATTCGTAAAAGTTACCTAACATCGGATTAGGGGCTGTCTCTGAGCTATCTCCAGCAACACTTAAAATAATCGCACCGACAATGGCGATGGCAAATCCTAACCAAGTTCGAATATGCAGACGTTCGTCGAGAACAAGGTAAGCGCCAATTGCAGTCAATAAAGGCAGAAGAGATGTTACAACGCCAGCTTGAGATGCTGTCGTGTTTTGAAGTGCTAATGATTCAAATATGAAATAGAGGCAGGGCTCCATTATCGCCATCATTAATAGTAGCTTCCAGTCACCTCGTTGATAGTTTAGACGCCCCATCCAACGCAGCATGAATACGAAAAAGACACTGGCCAATAACATTCTTCCAAATAACACTTGGGCAGGATGTAGCTCTTGAAATGTTATTTTAAGCGCTATGAATGAGCTAGCCCAAATCAACATGGCGAGAGTTAAGGTAAGGATCGCGATATTGGAAGACGGTTTAGTTGGCATATTCGGCCCAAATGTAAGCGTTAAAAACTATGGCGAGATTATAGG
>NZ_LWFH01001253.1:0-1202 GCF_001635725.1 Oleiphilus sp. HI0066 | reverse complement strand
TGCAAAAGCTTACGCTGACTTAATCACTATTTCGGGTTACGACGGTGGTACTGCTGCTAGTCCATTGACCTCTATTCGTTATGCAGGCTCTCCTTGGGAGCTAGGCTTGAGCGAAGCACATCAAACGCTTCGCGGTAACGACTTACGTGGTAGCGTTCGTTTACAAACAGATGGTGGTCTTAAAACGGGACTTGATGTTGTAAAAGCTGCGATGTTGGGTGCTGAGAGCTACGGTTTCGGTACAACGCCGATGGTGGCTCTAGGTTGTAAATACCTCCGTATTTGTCACTTGAATAACTGTGCAACAGGTGTTGCTACGCAGAACGAAAAACTGCGAGAAGAGCACTTTAAAGGCACTGTCGAAATGGCGATGAATTNCTTCCGCTTTGTGGCTGAAGAAACGCGTGAATGGATGGCTAAGTTAGGTGTTCGTAGTCTTGAAGAGCTCGTAGGCCGCACAGATCTTCTCGAAGCATTAGAAGGCTCGACTGACAAGCAGAAGCAACTCGATCTTAGCGCTATTTTATCGGATGGTGGGGTAGCAGAAGATAAGCCGCACACCTGCGAAGTCGTGCGTAATGAGCCTTTCGATCAAGGCTTGTTAGCGGAGCGTATGGTTGAGGAATTGCTTCCAAGTATTGAAGGTAAAAAGGGCGGTGAATTTAGTTTCAACGTGACTAACTGTGACCGTTCAGTTGGTGCTCGTCTGTCTGGCGAAATCGCTAAACGTCACGGTAACCAAGGTATGAGCGAACAAGCAATTACGCTCAAGCTTAATGGTACTGCAGGCCAGAGTTTTGGTGTGTGGAATGCTGGCGGCCTGAACATGGATCTAGAAGGTGATGCAAACGATTATGTCGGTAAAGGCATGACCGGCGGTCGTCTTGTGATTCGTCCGCCAGTAGGAAGTGTATTTAAGACTCAAGAAACGTCTATTGTCGGTAACACCTGTTTATACGGTGCAACCGGTGGTGAGATGTTTGCTGCAGGTACTGCTGGTGAGCGATTTGGTGTACGTAACTCCGGTGCTGTAGCAGTAGTCGAAGGTGCTGGTGACCACTGCTGTGAATATATGACTGGCGGTCAAATTACCGTGTTGGGTAATACTGGCTACAACTTTGGTGCTGGTATGACGGGCGGTTTTGCGTACGTTCTAGATCAGGACAATAGTTTCGTTGATAAGTACAACCGCGAGTTGGTTG
>NZ_LWFH01001252.1:0-2067 GCF_001635725.1 Oleiphilus sp. HI0066 | reverse complement strand
GAGAGGGTAACTAAAATGTGAAGTTTAGGAGCCGATTTTTCGACCCCTAAATATTAATCAGACCTTCTTTAACTACGCGCTTTTCTTAATATCTTTCATCGCTAGTGCAGAAGCTGGCGATACATAAGCGTATCCAAGTGCTTCAGCGACGGGTTCGTTAGTAACCATGCCTTTGTGGACGTTAAGCCCCTCGAGTAAATGTGCGTTTTCTGTCAGCGCATGTACGCCTTTGTTTGCCAATGAAATCGCGTATGGAAGTGTCGCATTGGTCAATGCAAAGGTTGAGGTTCTAGCGACACCGCCAGGCATATTCGCTACACAGTAGTGAACAATGCCATCTACCTCATATGTAGGGTTTTCATGCGTTGTTGCTTTTGATGTTTCGAAACAGCCGCCCTGATCAATCGCGACATCCACCAAGACAGCGCCTTTCTTCATGTCTTTAAGCATGTCGCGGGTAATGAGCTTAGGAGCTGCTGCGCCAGGAATCAGCACGGCGCCGACCACTAGGTCTGCGTTTTTAATGTGTTTTTCGATTGCATCTGCGGTGCTGTATACAGTGTTCATTTGCGAGCCGTAGATGTCATCAATTTGCTTCAAGCGTTCAATGCTACGGTCAAGGATAGTTACGTTAGCGCCAAGTCCAGAAGCCATACGAGCTGCGTTTAGACCTACAACTCCGCCACCAATGACAACCACACTTGCAGGTTCTACGCCCGGAACGCCGCCGAGTAGCATGCCATTACCGCCTTGTGCTTTCTCAAGAGTATGCGCGCCGGCTTGGATAGACATGCGGCCTGCTACTTCTGACATTGGTGCAAGTAAAGGTAGGCCGCCTTTGTCATCGGTAATTGTTTCGTATGCAACTGCTGTCACGCCAGATTTTAAAAGAAGTTCAGTTTGCTTTGGGTCTGGAGCCAGGTGTAGATATGTGAAAAGAAGCTGATCTTCTCGAAGGAGCGCGCATTCTTGTGGTTGAGGCTCTTTTACTTTGATAATCATTTCAGCTTGCGCAAACACATCTTCTGCAGTCGCTACAATTTGTGCGCCTGCCGCAATATATTGCTCATCTTCTAAGCCAATGCCGGCGCCTGCACTTTTTTGCACAATAACAGAGTGGTTGTTTGCGATAAGCTCTTTTACACCCGCTGGCGTTAAGCCAACGCGGTATTCGTGATTTTTAATCTCTTTTGGTACACCGATAAGCATGTTCTCTCCCTCTTGATTCGTGTCATGTTCAAATACGAATAATGTTAGAGAAGAACGAACAGAATTATCTTCTTAATTGTAGCTTGAAAGAAAATTTTTCAGGCTAACCGTCTGTTATTTATATTTTTATTGGATATATGTTCTTTATTATTTAATTTGAGAAGCATGTAATGATTTTATTAGATCGATAAATCTAAGGTCTCTTTGACTTGCTCCATCACTACATAAGACGTTGATTCTAAGACTCCAGGTAAGGTTAAAAGTGTTTCCCCCAGAAAAATTCGGTAGGCATTCATATCGTTTACTCGCGCTTTGATTAGGTAGTCAAAGTTACCCGACACTAAGTAGCACTCTTGCACTTGTTCAAGTGCTTGGGCCGCAGCATTGAAGCGTTTGAAAATATCGTCACTGGTTCTGTTCAAGCGAATTTGAACAAACACTAGTAGAGATGCGCCTAAGGCTTCTGGATCGAGCTGAGCGTGATAACCTTTGATGATGCCCTCGCGCTCGAGCTTTTTTACACGTTCAAAGCATGGCGAACTAGACAAGCCTACGCGCCGCGCCAGTTCAGCAAAACTAATACGCGCATCGTTTTGTAATTCGCGCAATATTTTTAGGTCGATCTTACTGAGCTGCATGATTAATCTCCTTTATTCATTGGGTCATGAAGTCTATTTTAGATGATTATGCCAAAGAATGGATATAGTGCAGAATAAATGGCTGAAACATCTAAGAAGTGAAGATGAAACGTACACATCCTGAGAGGCAAGAAAATTGTATTTATTTGTAAATCGGATTTCAAAAATTGCTAGTAATAGCAGTTATTAAACGGCTAATTATTCGAATATATCTTTCAAT
>NZ_LWFH01001251.1:0-951 GCF_001635725.1 Oleiphilus sp. HI0066 | reverse complement strand
ATCAAGATCGAAAGCCAAAGAGCTTCTGCCTAACCATTCTGTAGCTGAGACTGCAGACATGCTCGGCTATTCTTCTGAAAGCAGGCTGTACGACAACTTTGTTCGTATCGAGTCCATAACACCTGGCGAGTATAAATCACGAGGTAAAAATCTTGAGATAACATTTGGTTTTGCTCCAACTCCATATGGGGATGCTCTTTTTGCTTCGACCCAAAGAGGGATTATGAAACTCGCGTTCACGTCATCTTCGCAGAGTCGAGATGATTTGATCAATGAACTGGAGTCAGAATGGCATAACGCAGAGTTTATTCGCGAGGACAACCTCGCTAAAACGCTAAACCAACAAGTCTTTTCTAATCGTGAATCGAACCAAAACGTAACCTTATTTGTTAAAGCAAGCGTCTTTCAGGTTAAGGTTTGGGAAGCTTTATTAACGATTCCTGAAGGTGAGCTGCGAACATATCAACAAATCGCGGAAGCTTCTGGTAACGTCAAAGCTGCGAGAGCAGCAGCTTCAGCAATCGCAAACAATCCTGTTGCGTGTCTTATACCCTGTCACAGAGTTATTAGAAGCTCAGGCGTTTTGAATCAATATCGATGGGGAGCGGATCGAAAAGCAGTAATGCTTCTTAGGGAATCTGGTAATAGAATTTTAAATCAATAAGAATCTTGGTCAGCGTTAACGCCAAAGATGAACGAAACCCTGACCAAGAGCATAAACCGTATTAAGCGGTAGCCATTTTGTTTGCTTTACGCGGTTTCAAGTGTCCCCACTTCAGCATATCTTCGACTGCAGCCTCGACACTCTCTTTTATAGAAATGTATTTGATCCCCAATTCGTTTATAGCCTTAGCGTTGTCAAAATTCATTTGCTGGCCGATATGTGAGCGCATGTAAGTACCATTACCGCTTGGCTGAGTATACGAAAGCAAATGCATGATTTTTGTGCCG
>NZ_LWFH01001250.1:0-713 GCF_001635725.1 Oleiphilus sp. HI0066 | reverse complement strand
ATATGAAACACATTCAGAGCCTTGCACTTTTCTCAGCAAAACCGGAGCAAGGATTCTCACTGTATTTTGATAATCTAAGACTTGATTAAGCCTGTTGGCTTATGACAAGTAAATGAGGGAGGCCATTCTCCCCGATACATGCCCATCTCGACGAAAAGAATAAAAACGCTCGGACTGAGCAAAGGTACAAAATCCTCCACCGTAGACTTTGCTAACGCCTGCCTTTCGTAAGATCATTCGAGCAATCGCATACAAATTACACATGAGTTTGTCGCTCTCGTTCTCTGGCAAAAACGCAGCATCAAAGTCAGCATCAATCGATACGAACTGATTCTTTACTTCAGCGCCAACCTGAAACCCTAACTGAGAAATGGTCGGTCCCAAATACACCATCACCTCACTCGCATCATCAAACTTAGATAAGGCAGCCTGAATCACGCCATCAGCCATGCCGCGCCAACCAGCATGCACGGCTGCAACACGCTTACCTGCCGAATCGCACATTAATAAAGGCATGCAATCCGCAGTCATAACAACGCAAGCTAGATTCGATCGCATTGTTGTGGAGGCATCCGCTTTTAAAAGACCTGATGGCACTTCATTCAGTTCTAGAACATCCGTGCCATGCACTTGTTCTAACCAAGCAATCGACTCAGCTTCAAGCCCAACCGCGTGCGCAAAGCGCTCTCTATTTTCTTGCACTGCTTCAGGAT
>NZ_LWFH01001249.1:0-1222 GCF_001635725.1 Oleiphilus sp. HI0066 | reverse complement strand
AAAGCGTTGATTCTGCAGTCACCAATTTTCGAAACTGATCAATATCTTTTAGACGTGCAAGTTGTGCTGAAGCCCTTGCGCCAGTCGTCAGAGCATAGGGCAGCCAGAGTAATTTTGATGTGACGGTATATGCGATATAGATGGCAAGATCTTGTCCTGAATTATTCAGAATATCCAAGCGCATTCTCTTGAATTTGTATTCCAAAAGCGCGGTTATAATAGATCCCGCTGTTAGCCAAGCGAGACTTGAAAGAGAACCTGAAGTTAATGCGAAGGTGTAAATGATCATGATAAAGAAAGGGTTGACTGCACCCAAAATACTCACGATAAAACTGAGTATTGTTAGTTGGTGTAACTCACGGTTATAGCGATAAAAACAATACTTNATCCAGTTGCTTTTGTCTTGGCTCTCAGGCGGAGGCTCGCGAAACAATTTGGAATAACGCNAGATGTGAATGATCGTATAATTCTGCTCATCAGCCTCTTTATAGAACAAATTGTCATTGCGGTAGTCATAGATGCATAGTTGCTGTTTCTCGAGGTTATACTCGATCAGAATACCGTTAAACCCAATACATGAGATCCAACAAGGACTGTCAATTTTAGCTAATCTCTCCCGTGTGACACCATCCTCGTGCTCAGGGCTATAACCTAAACGTGTAAGTGTGTTTGTGAAAGCTTCATGATCTTCATTGGTGGGCAAAAATGCATCGGCTAAAATACCAGGTGTTCCTTCCCAGCCTAGTGCAACTAAGCTAAAAGCGATTCCACGAGAAATTGGGTGTGCCTCAAAGTAATTTTCACCTAAGGGACTATTTGCAAATTGATGCAGACGTTGTTCAACTTCATCAAAGGCAACTAAGGTATTCATGCAATGATATCCTTATTTATATCGTTTTTGTTTTGATGTTTTGGTTCTATGTTTCTCGCTTGATTCTTTAACGATCGTTGAGGTAAAACGATATGCTCAAGTTTTGGGTAGATTTCGTGAAGACGATTGGATACAAAAATACAGATAAAAGCATCTGAGCGCGGACGAATACAGGTGACCAAGTTTTTAACAAAACGGGTGTCATAGATTAGGTCCAGATCATCAATGATAATGATCGATTTACGACTCAAAACAGCACGAATAATAACCAATGCATAAATAACTTGACGAGGCAATGGAACGGTATTTGTGGAGCGAAACTCTGTATAAAACCCCTGCCTTAGCTCATCT
>NZ_LWFH01001248.1:0-774 GCF_001635725.1 Oleiphilus sp. HI0066 | reverse complement strand
CGGGATGAACCACCAGATATCGATGTTGATTTTGAGCACGAACGGCGTGAAGAAATCATTCAATATATTTATCAAAAATATGGTCGAGAGCGCGCTGCACTAGCCGCAACAGTGATTAGTTATAGATTCAAAAGCGCCGTTCGAGATGTTGGGAAAGCGCTAGGCATCGCTGAAACACAGTTGGATTTTTTTATTAAAAATGTCAATCGGCGTGATCGCTCTTTGGGCTGGCAGGCGCAAATTATTGAACTAGGCCTACAGCCCGACTCTTTAAAGGGAAAACAATTCATTCAGCTGGTCAATGATATTGTTGGTTTTCCTCGTCATTTATCACAGCACGTTGGTGGCTTTGTCATTTCCTCTGGCCCCTTATATGAATTGGTTCCAGTTGAAAATGCCAGTATGGCAGAACGTACAGTGATTCAATGGGACAAAGACGATTTAGAAAGTTTAGGCTTGCTGAAGGTCGATGTGCTTGCGTTAGGCATGCTAACAGCGATTAGAAAGTCATTTGACTTGATACACCATTACTATGGTCGTCGTTTGAGTTTGGCAGATTTAACACGCATGCAAGACGATCCAAATGTTTATGCCATGATCCAAAATGCAGATACGGTTGGTGTGTTTCAAATAGAGTCTCGTGCACAAATGAGTATGTTGCCGCGCTTAAAGCCTAAAACCTATTACGACTTGGTGATTCAAATTGCAATTGTTCGTCCGGGGCCGATACAGGGCGATATGGTGCACCCTTTTTTAAAGCGTAGAAACGGCGAA
>NZ_LWFH01001247.1:0-1585 GCF_001635725.1 Oleiphilus sp. HI0066 | reverse complement strand
TTTGGCATACCGTCAAATTTCATTGCTTCTTCGTCGTCCACCAGGTCGTGAAGCATATCCTGGTGACGTATTCTACTTGCACTCACGTCTTCTAGAGCGTGCATCGCGAGTTAGTGAAGAGTACGTAGAGCAGTTCACTAATGGTGAAGTTAAAGGCCAAACAGGTTCTTTGACAGCGCTACCAGTTATCGAAACACAAGGTGGTGACGTATCTGCATTCGTACCCACTAACGTAATTTCGATCACTGATGGTCAGATCTTCCTAGAAACTAACCTATTTAACGCTGGTATTCGTCCAGCGATGAACGCAGGTATTTCGGTATCTCGTGTAGGTGGTGCAGCTCAGACCAAAATTATTAAGAAACTTGGCGGTAACGTCCGTCTAGCACTTGCTCAATATCGTGAGCTTGCAGCGTTTGCTCAGTTTGCTTCTGACCTTGACGAAGCAACTCGTAAGCAATTGGAGCACGGTCAACGTGTAACAGAGCTCATGAAGCAGAAGCAGTATAGCCCGCAGAGCGTTGCTGAAATGGGTGTTGTACTTTACGCAGCCAATGAAGGTTTCCTTGATGATGTACCAGTGAACAAAGTTGTAGCATTTGAAGAAGCATTGCTTTCTTACATGAACGCTGAACAAGCTGATCTTATGAATAAGATCAATGAGAAAGGCGACTACAACAATGATATCGCAGACGGTATCAAGAGTTCTTTGGAGACATTTAAGTCTACCCAAACTTGGTAATTAGATGGGCTTGCCCGTTTAATCGAGTTTTTTAATCAGACTTTATAGGCAACTAACAATGGCCGTTGGTAAAGAAATACGAAATCAAATCTCTAGCGTTAAAAGTACGCAAAAGATTACTAGTGCAATGCAAATGGTTGCAGCTAGTAAAATGCGTAAAGCGCAAGAGCGTATGAGCCAGGGCAAACCGTACGCTGAGAAAATTCGTGCGGTTGTTAGCCACCTGGCAAATGCAACCCCAGAATATCATCACTTATATCTGAAAGATCGTGATGTTAAACGTGTAGGTTATATCGTTGTATCTACTGACCGCGGTTTATGTGGCGGCTTGAACGTTAATTTGTTCAAGAAAACACTAGCCGATATGAAGACATGGGCTGATCAAGAAGTCGAAGTGGACATTTGTGCCGTCGGCCAAAAGGCAATCTCATTCTTCAAAAGTTACGGCGGAAACGTAGTAGCGGCAGTTAGCGGTTTAGGTGAAGAACCTTCTGCGCATGAGTTGATTGGATCAATTAAAGTGATGCTTGACGCTTATGACGAAGGCAAGATCGACCGTCTTTATGTTGTATACAACGAATTTGTGACCACCATGACGCAGCAAGCTGAGTTACATCAGTTGCTACCTTTGAAGGCTTCTGGAGAAGAAGAGCTTCAACATCATTGGGACTACATTTACGAGCCCGACGCAAAAGCTTTGCTCGACGGATTATTGACTCGTTTTATCGAATCTCAGGTGTATCAGGGCGTTGTGGAAAACGCAGCATGTGAACAAGCAGCACGTATGATTGCAATGAAGGCCGCTACGGATAACGCGGGCGAAATGATCAACGAGTTGCAACT